>RGYL01000121.1 GCA_010032085.1 Actinomycetota bacterium | reverse complement strand
CGCGCCCCTTGGGTGCATAACGGAGATACTTGGGGAATTCCCGGGGGCGCTAGAGATTCACATGAGAGCGCACTTGAGGCGGCTCTGCGCGAGAGCAATGAAGAGATTGGAATTGATGCAAATTTCGTCAGCGCAAAGTTCTCCCATCTAGATGATCATGGAGATTGGCGCTATGAAACTATTGTGGCCCAACTTGAAGTTGATGTATTCGAATTTTCCAATAACCATGAAACCATTGATTTGAAATGGTTTTTAA
The DNA here is from genome assembly GCA_010032085.1 of Actinomycetota bacterium. Classification (GTDB taxonomy): domain Bacteria; phylum Actinomycetota; class Actinomycetes; order Nanopelagicales; family Nanopelagicaceae; genus MAG-120802. Next base: position 2,145 of record RGYL01000121.1, on the reverse strand, counting down.
TTGCTGAGGTCGCGCGTGTGAACTTGCATCCAAGCTTTGCTCGTAGTTGGCCGGCGATTAGCGCCCAGCTTCTAGATATTGGTGGTTAAGTCTCTTAAGTGAATCGCGGACAACTGCGCTCTCACTAGTTCGCCAGAGCGGCGGCATTGAGTTAAGTAGGACCGCGCCGTATCGCTTATTTACAATTCTTGAATCCAGAATTGCAACAACTCCTCGGTCTTCTACCGATCGGATGAGCCTTCCAGTGCCTTGAGCGAGAAGTAAGGCAGCTCTTGGAAGTGAGACCTGCATAAATCCAGAGCCACCTGATTCATCTGCTCGTGCCGAGCGGGCCGACATGACTGGATCATCAGGTCTTGGAAATGGAATGCGATCGATAGCAACAAGTGTGCAGGCTGGACCAGGCACATCAACTCCTTGCCAGAGGCTCATCGTTCCAAGCAAAATTGAAGTTGGATCTTCGGCGAATCTTTCAACAAGTGAACCGACGCTATCGCCACGTTTTTGAGTGATGATTTTTATCGGAAGTTCAGCAAGCACTCGCCTTAAGTGATCATCTGCCATCTCAACTCCACGCCAAGATGAGAAGAGCGCCAGCGTTCGCCCACCAGCTGCATCAATTAGCTCGCCCAATTCGACCAGCGCCTCAACACTGGGGCCATCTCGACCGGGTTCGGGAAGATGGCGTGGAAGATAAAGCATTCCTTGAGCGGCAAAATCAAAGGGAGAGCCGACATCGAGCATCTGCACATTTGCTGGATTCACACCGCTTGGAGTTGATTCTTCATCTACTTCTTCTTCAATGTTTGCCACAAGGCCTAAATTCCGCGCGATGGCATCAAAACTTTTTCCGACTGACAAGGTCGCACTCGTTGCAATAACTGGGGTTTGTTTAAATAAGTTCTCGCGTAGAACTGATGAGACATCAAGCGGGGCAAGGTAGAGCGTTGAGAAATTCGGCTCAAACCAGAGCACCGAACCCTGCCCCATTCGCAATAACTTCTGAGTGGTTGTTTTGATTTCGTTGACTGCTCCCTTTACCCGGGCCCGCTCGGCGAGGGTATCTGGGTCAATAATTTCGCTATCGGCATTTATCGCTGCAACTACCGCTTCGGCCGCTTCCTTAACTTTTCTAATTGGGGCAACTAATGAGTCGGGAAGTTCATCAAGTCTTCGCTCTTCTTGGCTCTTGAGTCGATATTCGGCGCTGTACTCATCAAGGGCCCCGGCAAATTGATCGGCTGCCTTCTCAAATGCGTTGGCTAATTTTCCAGGCATGTGTTTTCTGGTCATGGCTGCGGCCCTTGAGATTCGACCTGCAGTTAGCTCTTCGGTAACTGCTTGCGTAGTGCGATCCATAAATTCATGGGCCTCATCAAGAACTATCGCATCGCGCTCGGGCAATATTGGATGTGAATCGACAATTTCAATCGCAAGCAGAGTGTGATTTGTGACGACGATATCGGCGGTTTGGGCTTTAGCTTTCGCATTCACCGCAAAACATTGGCTTCCAAAACGACATTCCTCGGCGCCTACGCATTCGCGCCCCGAGGTCGAGTTAGCGAGCCAGACTCTTCTATCAACTTCGGGAGCATCATCCCGGTCGCCCGAAACTCCTGGTTTTTCAGCCCACTCTCGAAGGCGACGGGCATCTTTCTCTAAGGTAGATATGTCTACGAGTAATTCGGCATCAGCATTTGTCTCCCCGGCATTCATCTTTTCAAGGCAGATGTAATTACCAACGCCTTTATAAACCGCAAAGGAGATTTCCCGCCCCAACTCTTTCTCCAGCGCCTTCTTTACTTTCGGAAGGTCGCGCTCAACAAGTTGTCTCTGTAGAGCAAGAGTTGCTGTTGCTACTAAAACGCGCTTTCCGTGTACGAGCGAAGGCACTAAGTAGGCAAGTGACTTTCCAGTTCCCGTCCCTGCTTGGACAAGTAGGTGATGGCGATCGGCCAGGGCGTTAGCAACAGCTTCTGCCATTTCGATTTGGCCCGCGCGGGCTGCGCCATCGATTGCCGATACTGCTGCGTCAAGGGCAGATCTGACCTTCTCAAGGCTCATTGCTGAACCCTAGATGTAAGCGGTCTCGAGGTTAGATCAAGAACAACCAGAAGTTGAACCGCAACCCTCGCAAACATAGCA
>RGYL01000013.1 GCA_010032085.1 Actinomycetota bacterium | reverse complement strand
GATCTCTTCGTTCATGTGAATGTAGAGATCCCGACCAAGTTATCCAAACCGGAACAAGAACTGCTCCGCTCATTTGCACAGATGCGCGGTGAAACGACTTCCGGCGGGCAAGTAAAGCGGAACAACGATTCTGGATTGTTTGCCAAATTCAAGGATGCGTTTCGAGGCTAGATGCTCCCCTTATTCGTAGTTGAGAACATTCCCGATCGTGGCGATGTTGTAATTGAAGGCGATGAGGCCCATCACGCCGCATCCGTAGTGCGCGTTAAAGTGGGCGAACGAATCTCGGTCACAAATGGCAAGGGCAGAAGAGCTGAAGTCGAAATTCTTGATATCAATAAGCGCAATATCGGTTGTCGAATAATTGATGTGATTGATGAGAAAAGAGCTCGAACCATCCTTACCGTTGTTCAAGCGCTAACTAAGGGTGATCGCGCCCGTGAAACTATTGAACTGCTCACCGAAGGTGGCGCAGAAATAATAATTCCCTGGTCTACCTGGCTTGATTTCTACCTCAATTTCGCCATCAAGAGTCTCTACTTTCATATTAGTTCCCAGCGCTGCGCCAGTCATAGGAACATTTAATTGCAGATGTAATGAATCTCCATCGCGAACTAAAAAGTCATGATCGGCGACAATTATCTCCACGTATAGATCCCCAGCCGGTCCACCGCCAGGACCGACTTCACCTTGGCCACCAAGTTGAATTCGATTTCCAGTTTCAACACCCGCAGGAATCTTTATCTCTACATTCCGCTTAGCGCGCACCCGTCCATCGCCAGCACACTCGCGACAGGGGCGAGGAATTACCGTGCCGAAACCTTGGCAAGTTCCACAGGGCCGAGATGTCATAACTTGGCCGATAAATGAACGAGTTACTTGTTGCACCTCTCCTCGGCCTTTACAGATATCGCAACTTTTTGGCGAACTTCCTTCTTCGCAGCCATCGCCACCGCATTTTTCACAAATTATCGCGGTCTCAACTCCAATTGATTTTGATACGCCAAAGCAGGCTTGCGCTAAATCGATTTCAACTCTTATTAATGCATCTTGACCCTGGCGCATCCTTGGTCGAGGCCCGCGCGGTGCACCCCCGCCGCCGAAGAAGGCATCCATGATGTCGCTGAATCCACCAAATCCTCCGCCAAATCCAGAGAAGCCATCGCCACCGCGGTCATATGAATTCCGCTTGTCGGGATCGCTCAATACTTCATATGCGGCTGTAACTTCTTTAAAACGATCTTGAACTTTCGGATCGGGATTTACATCGGGATGCATTTCGCGCGCCAATTTTCGATATGCGCGTTTAATTTCATCAGCAGATGCGTCGCGTCCTACGCCCAGTGTTTGGTAGTGATCTGCCATTATCTTCCTTCAGTTAAGAAGCGACCCACATAGCGCGCTACCGCTTGTACCGCCGACATAGATGCCGAGTAATCCATCCGCGTAGGTCCAATAACGCCTAGAGCGCCCAGTGAATTCCCATCATTTCCATAACCCATACTTACAACGCTCGTGCTCTTAAGGCTCTTCTCTGATTGTTCATGGCCAATACGTATCCTCATGGAATCTCCAGGGTCGCTCAAAAGTCGAAGGAGGACAACTTGCTCTTCCAGCGCCTCAAGAACCCCATGAATATCTGTCGTTGTTTCCGCTGTGGAGCGCGCTAAGTTCGCAGTTCCTGCGATAACGACACGCTCTTCGGGCTTCTCTAATGACATCTCGATTAGATTGGAAATTATCAGTGCCGTGGAAGTGCGTTCATTGCGCGGAAATGCTTCAAGTAAGGACTCCAACGAACCTGAGACGTCTGCCATGCTCCTGCCGGCGAGAAGAGAATTCAACCGATTCTTTAGATCTCCAAGCATCTGATCGCTTATTGGATAAGGAAGCTCCAGCACTCGTTGCTCCACTCGACCAGTATTTGTAATCAAAACCAGCATGATGCGAGTTGCATTTAGCGCCACTAACTCGATATGCCTTACTTTCGATTTGGTAAGCGAGGGATATTGCACGACTGCGACTTGCTTTGTTACTTGGGCAAGCAATCGAACCGTACGCATCACAACATCATCTAGATCATGCGCTCCTTCTAGGAACGTCTCAATAGCCCTTCGCTCCGCAGTTGATAGAGGTTTAACTTTTGCTAATTTGTCTACGAATATTCGATATCCCTTATCCGTAGGAATTCTTCCCGCACTTGTGTGCGGTTGGGTAATTAATCCCGCGCTCTCTAGAACTGACATTTCATTTCGGATAGTGGCTGAGGAAATTCCCAAACCGTGGCGCTCTGCTATCGCTCTAGAGCCGACGGGCTCCTCAGTTGCGACATACTCATCGACTATGGCGCGCAGGATTTCTAATTGGCGAGATTCCATATTACGAGAGCGTTGCTATACCTACTGTTGTGAGTATCAAAAGTAACATGGCCGGAAAAGCGGTCTTGGCCTTATTTGCCTTAAAGTGAAAGAAGATTGCGCCGGCCATCGTGAACCAGAGAAAAATAAATCCGTAAGTCTTTAAATCTTTATTTTCGAGCGCAAAGCCAATTACAAGACTTAAGGCCGCTAAAGTTTCAAAAATACCAACCAGACGAGCCGCCCCGTCAGGAAAACCAATATCCCTTGTTCCCGAGAGTCCAGCCGAGCTGCCACTTGCTTTTGAAAGGCCCGCGATAAGGAAAATGACCGCGAGAAATAGCGTGATTACCGTGTGGGCTGTCTGCATAGGAAGCGAAGTTACTACACCATTAATTCGCGCACGATTCGATCTGCAATCAATCGCCCCGATGGCGTTAAAGCCAAGCGTCCGCGCGCCCACTCAGAAGAGTCAATGTGGCCAGAGTCTCGGAAATTCTTTGCCTGTGCCTGTTGCTTCAATTCCAGCTTATTCAATTCAATTCCAAATTTCATTCTTATCTGCAACATCAGAAATTCCGCGCGTAGATTCTCATCACTCAAGATTTCGCTATCAGCAATTGGCGACTTACCCTCACTTAGCGCGCTCTGATATGTGACGGGATGTTTTACATTCCACCATCTGCGACCATTTAGGTAAGAGTGCGCACCGGGTCCTATCCCCAACCAATATGAACCATCCCAATATGCAATGTTGTGCCTACACTCACCCCCAGGTTTTGCCCAGTTACTAAGTTCGTACCAACTAAAGCCTGCTGATTCAGCAGAAGCATCAAAATCAAGATACTTCTCTGCTGTTTCATCATCATTTGGCATTACCAACTCGCCGCGCTTTACTCGCGCAGCTAGTTTGGTACCGCTCTCCACGATCAATGCGTAGGCGCTTATGTGATCTATTGGAAGTGCAAGTGCGCTCTCAAAGCTCTCGCGCCAATCTTGCGCCGTTTCACCGGGAGTTCCATAAATCAAATCGACGCTTAAATGTTCAAAACCTGCTTCTCGGGCTAGCTTGCATGCCCGCGCAACATTCTCTGGATTATGAGTTCTATCCAGTGCCACCAATACATGTTTAACCGCAGATTGCATTCCAATTGAAAGACGATTTACCCCAGCAGCTCGAATCTCATCCAAGTAGGCCAAAGTCAAAGTGTCTGGATTGGCCTCTAACGTAACTTCAATATTTGCATCAAATTCGAAGAGTCCCTTGACACCATTTATTAAGCGCGCAATCTCGGATGAGGGCATTAGTGAAGGAGTTCCGCCGCCGAAAAAGAGCGTGGGAACTATCGCATCCCCAACTTCACTCTTCGCCAACTCAATCTCTTTAAGTGCCGAGTCAACATAGGGCCGTGTTATGAGTCCAAGATCGCTGGTGCTCAACTCTTGAGGGGTGTAAGTATTGAAGTCGCAATATCCGCAGCGCTTGGCACAGTACGGAATATGGATATAGAACGAGAGCGCGCGTTGGGCGCTACTTCTTGGACTTTCCACTTTCGCCATCCGTATTGGTAGATAGGGCCGCAATAAATGCTTCTTGGGGTACTTCGACGCGACCCACCATCTTCATTCGCTTCTTGCCCTCTTTCTGCTTCTCTAGAAGTTTGCGTTTGCGCGAAATGTCGCCGCCATAGCACTTTGCGAGAACGTCTTTGCGGATTGCGCGAATATTTTCGCGCGCGATAATTTTTGCACCGATTGCCGCCTGAATGGGTACTTCAAATTGTTGCCTCGGTATTAATTCACGCAGCTTTGTCGTCATCATCACGCCATAGGGATAAGCCTTATCGCGATGGACTATCGAGCTAAATGCATCAACAGTGTCGCCTTGCAAAAGGATATCTACTTTGACTAGATCGCCTTCCGCCTCACCGATTGGTTCGTAATCAAGTGATGCGTAGCCTTTAGTCCGTGATTTCAATTGATCAAAGAAGTCAAAGACAATCTCAGCAAGTGGCAAGGTGTAGCGAATCTCTACTCGATCCTCCGATAAGTAATCCATTCCACCTAGAGTTCCGCGCCTTGATTGGCAGAGCTCCATGATTGTTCCTATGTAATCTGAAGGAGAGAGAATTGTTGCTTTAACTATTGGCTCAAATACTTTAGCGACTTTTCCATTGGGATACTCACTTGGATTAGTTACAATTTTTTCACTTCCATCTTCAAGAAACACGCGATAGACAACGTTCGGCGCCGTTGAGATAAGCGAGAGATTAAATTCACGCTCTAATCGCTCCCGCACAATCTCCATATGCAGAAGGCCAAGGAAGCCACAGCGAAAGCCAAAACCAAGCGCTACAGAAGTTTCGGGTTCATAAACGAGGGCGGCATCATTTAATTGCAACTTATCTAGCGCATCACGAAGTATCGGGTAATCATCGCCATCAATTGGATAAAGCCCAGAAAAAACCATCGGCTTAGGATCTTTGTACCCTGAAAGTCCCTCTTTTGCAGGGTTGTGATAAGAAGTTACGGTGTCACCGACGCGCGAGAGCCTTACATCTTTTACTCCGGTGATTAAGTACCCGACTTCTCCAACTCCAATACCTTGGCTGGAAACTGGCTCAGGTGAGATAACTCCGATATCCAAAAGTTCATGGCGCACCCCGGTTGAGACCATTTGAATTTGCTCACGTGGCGTTAACTTTCCATCAAAAACGCGGACATAGGTAACAACGCCGCGATAAGTGTCATAAACCGAGTCGAAAATCAGTGCGCGCGGAGGTGCGTCAGCAGATCCTTTCGGCGCCGGGATTTGAGCAACGATTTGATCTAGAAGTTCTTCAACTCCGGCGCCAGTCTTACCTGAGACCCGTAAGCAATCCGAGGGTTTACATCCGACTAACTTTGCTAACTCTTCGGCAAATTTATCTGGTTGAGCGGCAGGCAGATCTATTTTGTTTAGCACAGGAATGATGGTGAGATCGTTCTCCATCGCGAGATAAAGATTTGCAAGTGTTTGCGCTTCGATTCCTTGCGCACAATCGACCAAAAGAATTGCGCCTTCGCAAGCTGCTAGTGATCTTGAAACTTCGTAAGTGAAATCAACATGGCCTGGTGTATCAATCATGTTCAATATGTAATCTTTACCATCGAGCCCACTTCGCCATGGAAGTCTTACGGCTTGGCTCTTAATAGTTATGCCGCGCTCACGTTCAATATCCATCCGGTCTAGATACTGCTCGCGCATATTTCGCGCGTCTACCACGCCAGTTATTCCAAGCATGCGGTCGGCGAGAGTCGATTTCCCGTGATCAATATGAGCAATGATGCAGAAATTACGAATCTGCGCCGGATCAGTCTTTGCCGGTTGTGGCGCTTTATTAAGCGGGATAGCGGGCATCTCTCGTCCGCCTAGTTCTTGTTAATTAAGCTTTTAGCGAGCGCCGGCTTTATGGGCAGCTTTTGCCATAGCCGACTTCTTATTCGCTGCTTGGTTGGGATGAATTACGCCCTTGGAAACAGCAACATCGAGCTGACGAGATGCGCTCTGGAGTTCAGTTGCAATTGCTTTTGAGTCACCAGATGAAAGGGCTTCACGGAAACGACGGATAGCAGTCTTAAAGGAAGAGCGAACCGACTTGTTACGTTCACGAGCCTTCTCGTTAGTCTTGATTCGCTTAATTTGAGACTTGATATTTGCCACGAAACTGCCTTCCTTGATCTTCCGCTTGAGATTGAGCGCCGAAGGCTATCAGCCAGACCGCAAAAGGCTCAAACCGAGCCTCCAGAAGCAATGTTTTTCGCTATCGCCACCATAGCTCGCTCCAAGGCATAAATGGGATCGGCCTCCCCGCCCTTAACTCCGTAATCTGCGCGAGCTAATTCATTTATTGCAAAGGTAATCATCCCGGGGCGCCATCGAGTTAATTGGCGTCGTGCTTTATCAATCTGCCAAGGCGCCAGCCCCAAAGTCCCAGCAAGTTCAAATGACTTTGCATTTCGTGGAACATCGGAGACTTTTGCAATTGCTCTTACAGAATTTGCGACCGCTGAGATAATCATTACTGGATCAGTTCCGGTATCGAGCGCCTGACGTAGAGTTATCAAAGTTCCTTTCACATCCCCGGCAACAACTGCATCAGCGACATCAAATCCCGTTGCTTCTACTCGACCCTGGTAGTAATTTGCTATATCGCCTTCATCAATCTGAGCTTTTCCAGCATTGGTATCGAAAGCGATTTGGCTGCATGCTGCGGCAAGTTCGCGGGTATCACTTCCAGTTGCATTTACAAGGGCAACTACCGCTGCGGGAGAAATCTTTCTTCCATGTCTAGCAAACTCCTCCCTTACAAATCCCTCTTTCTCTGATTGTTTCTTAAGCGGTTCGCAGGCGATGTACTCACTTTTCTGCTTCTTTATCTTCTCGACCAAGCCCTTACCTTTTACGCCTCCGCGATGGAGAAAGATGAGATGAGTATTTGGATCTATGGCTTCAAAACTAGCCAAAATCTCTTCGCCCACTTCGCCAATTACATCTTGTAAATCTCTTATAACAACTACTCGCCGCTCCGAGAAAAGTGAAGGAGCTATTACCTCGCTAAATCTGCCTAACTCTAACTCTGATCCATCTAACGTAGTTCTTTCAAAATCTTTTCTTAAAGATAACGCCTCGTTGAGCGCGCGATCGGATAGGGCGGCTTCGCTTCCATGTATTAGTACAACCGGCGTTAGTGCCACGAAAGTCGCCACCACTCCTTCCCCATGAATCTGGCCGAGACTATCTCGTTCTTCTGACGCCCTTGCCAGCTAAGCGATATTGCGCCATCTTTATCGGTTCTAAATACTCGCCCCAGCGATGCTAGATGCGATATTAGTCCCTCATCGGGGTGTCCATAGGAATTCTTCCCTACGCTAATTAGAAATATCTCGGCGCTTTGAAAGAGCGCTAGTTCTTGGTGGCGGGAACCATGATGCGGGACTTTCAGCAAATCTAAATTGGGAATGCGATTGAGGATCGCTTGTTGAGCTCCTGGCTCAATATCTCCCGTTACTAAAATCCGTTTCCCGGCAAACTCAACCAGTGCAACCAGGCTTCGATTATTTTCCGCAGAACCATCCCCTTCAACAGAGTCAAACTCTTCCACGCCACTTTCCGGCCAAAGAATCTCAATTGAGATATCTCCTACGCTCGCCCTAACTCCGGCTCTAACTTCTCTAACGTTCTGCGCAAAAGCACCAAGTGAGGGTGCCGATTGATTACTCCAAACTTCTCCAATATATCTTCCGCCAACATCTGATAGGCCAAGATAATGATCGGCATGAATATGACTAATAACTACTAGTGGTATTGCCTTAACTTTAAATGAATCAAGGCAGCGATCAAGGGCTTTGGGATCTGGACCGGCATCAAAGAGAACGGCATTGTCTTTACCTAAGTTAAAAAGTAAGGCATCGCCTTGCCCAACATCGCATTGGCCAACGCGCCATTGTGTTCCCGGAAATGACAAACGTTGACTTAGCGTAATTAGGGAGAGCGCTAGCAATATCGGAATTGCTATTCGTGATTTATTTCGATAACTGATTTTGCGAAAACAGAGTAAGGCTGCAATAGCAAGTATCAAGATGATGGGGCTAGATACAAAGGTTGGTGCGTTTTTACTCCAGCCGGCGAGAAAGACGATCCAGCTAGTTCCAATGTTTGCCAAAAAGAGAAGGTACTCGGCAAGTATTGGGAGTGGCAGAACAAGAATTGTGGCTATGAATGCCATGACGGTAACAAATGGGACGGCTGGTGCTGCGGCAATATTTAGCGGTATCGCACTTAAATTCATCCCGCCGGAGAGAAACATTAGATAGGGAGAACAGAAAAGCGTTGCTGCCATAGGAATAGAGACCAACTCCCCAAGAATTCTTGGCCCTTTTATTCTCCGCGCAATCAAAGGTGCAAAAAATATCAACCCGCTAGTTGCGAGAACGCTCAAGATAAAGCCAGCCTCGAAAGCCTGGAAGGGATTAATCAAGAGAAGGGCGCTGATTGCTACTGCCAATGAGTTAGTAGCTGCACTCTTTCGCCCACTCAATTTTGCAACTAGGAAAACAAGGGCCATCACCGCAGCGCGCAAAACCGAGGGCGTGGGTCGAACTAGTAAAACAAAGACTGCCAGTCCTAAAACTGTGGTGATTACTTGAACTTTGCGATTTGGGATAAGAAATCCAATGAGTGTAAAGAGAAATGCGCTAACAATCGCGAAATTTGCGCCACTTACTGCAGTTAGGTGCGAGAGTCCCGCGTTGAGCATCCGCTTGGTGAACTCTGGACTTTGCAGCGAGACATCGCCAATCACCATCCCCGGAATGAGCGCTCCCGAATCGCCACCGATCGCATCCGCTCTTTCACGCAAAGCGGTTCGGATAATTTCTAGAGAATCTAGAGCTCTTGGTCTATTTAAAGACTTTAGGGTTCCAACCCTTCCAATCAGGAGAGCTGCGACCTTACGTTCATCGCTCTTAATAACCCGCGCAACTAATTCAATACGTTCCCCAGGTATCAGCCCAAGATCTTGCGCAATCAAAACTCGAACCGGAATCCGAAGTGAAGTTTCACTAGGTATTTCGGTAAGTCGCATTAAGAAAGTAGTCTTTGAAGTGCTGATTCTTGAACCAGAGACTTTTGGCCGAGTCTCAACGGGATCGGAACTAACAACACCCCGCACGAGAACTTCACTTCCGACAAGTCCTCTGACCCGACTTTCACTCATTGAATAGCTATGAACGGCAAAGATCAACGCACCTAATGAGATTGCAAAAACAACGGGAGCAACGGATTTTCTTACTAGAAGAAGGGAAAGAACGAGCAGAACAGGCACTAAGGCGCTCTGGAAATCGGCTAGAAGTATCCCTAGCCAAATTCCGACAGAAAGGGCAAGGCCCTTCAGAGTGAGAGTCGATTCTTTATCTTCTCAAAGGATTTAGGACCGATTCCCGCTACTTTCTGGAGGTCAGCAATATCTACAAAAGGCCCGTTTTTCTCACGATATTCAATAATTCTCTTCGCTATTACCGGACCCACGCCAATAAGAGAATCAAATTGTGAGACCGTTGCTCTATTCACATAAATGGTGCCGCGATAGTTCTTAGAGTTCGTACTTCTCAGCTCAATTGGTTTATCGCCTAGAAATATCTGTTCACCATCTACAACTTTTCTAGCAAGATTTATTTGAGATAACTCAACACCCTTCTTCGCTCCGCCCGCGGCTGCGATTGCATCTACTACTCGCGAGCCCTCCAGAACTGGGTATACCCCAGGTTTATTAACCTTCCCAGCAACATGAACTAGGAACATCTTGGTGGGGGTTGACTCGACTATCTTTATGGGCGGCGCCTCAACCGCTTCACCTTTCGAAGCAAAGAAGAGAAATGCCGAGATAACTAAAGCTCCTAGTGCGATAGCAATGAGGGCGCGTTTTTGGTCTAATGAGTAATCAAGAATATTTTTCATGCCGTAATAAGAACATGAAAAGTGTTATCGCAGTTGACTTCATGAGGATCTTGTGGATTTAAAGAACTATATTCACAAACTTTGGCGCTTTGGTGATTACCTTCTTTGGTTCAACCCCATTCAATTCGCTCTTTACGCTCGCATCTGAAAGAGCCATCGCTTCAAGTTCGGAATCGCTAATGCTTGGTGATACTTCTACCCGAGCTTTGATCTTTCCATTTATCTGGAAGATCGCGGTCACAGCCTCTTCGGTCAATAAAGATGCATCGACTTTGGGCCAACCAGCAAGGGCAACTGAAGGCTTGTGGCCAAGCCGCTCCCACATCTCCTCAGCCGTATACGGAGCGATTAGTGAGAGTGAGATTGCAACAGCTTCCGTCGCCTCACGAACTGCTGGGTCAAGCGGACCACATCCACTATCAATAGCCTTTCGTGTGGCATTTACCAACTCCATGATTCGCGCGACCGCTACGTTAAATCGGAATGACTCAACTGCAAATGAAATATCGTGAATTGCTTTATGAGTGACCTTTCTAAGGGCTAGATCACCGGAGCTAAAGTCGACCGTTGGCGAACTTGTTACATCACCCGAGAGGCGCCAGGCGCGATTTAAAAACTTCACTGAGCCGGATGGCGAAACATCAGCCCAATCCACATCATCCTCAGGTGGTCCGGCGAAAACCATCGATAGACGAATTGCATCAACCCCATGACGCTCTAACTCATCGGAGAGGCGGACGAGATTTCCACGACTCTTACTCATCGCAGATCCATCCATGATTACCATGCCTTGATTTAGCAATCTCGTAAATGGTTCATTGAAATCAACTAATCCCATATCAAATAACGCCTTGGTAAAAAACCTTGAATACAAAAGATGCAAAATAGCGTGGGTTACTCCGCCCACATATTGATCAACTGGTAACCAAGTCTTCACTTCTTCTAAATCAAATGCCTTATCGTCATGATTCACGCTGGTATAACGAAGGAAGTACCAAGATGAATCGACGAAAGTATCCATAGTGTCGGTATCACGTTGCGCTTTGACGCCACACTTTGGGCAATCTACGTTCAACCATTCAGTCGCTGTTGCTAACGGCGAACTACCTTTTGGTTTCAAATCTACAGTTTTTGAGTCGGGCAGCTTGACCGGAAGTTGCTCTGGGGGAACGGGCACTTCACCACACTTCGGGCAATGGATTATTGGGATAGGAGTTCCCCAATAGCGTTGGCGCGAAATCAACCAATCGCGTAGACGAAAATTAGATGTGGCCTTCCCTAATCCCTTGCTCGCTAGCTCTTGAATAACTTTTGTGATTGCCTCACTTGTTGATAGACCATTTAGCGAGCCAGAATTAATCATTTTTCCCTCGCCATCTGTTGCTAACCCAGATAACGCAGGATCTTCCCCATCAGTCTCCACCACGACTCTGACTGGAAGTTTCATCGCGCGCGCAAAATCAAGATCTCGTTGATCATGCGCTGGAACAGCCATGATTGCACCGGTGCCGTAATCGGCCAAAACATAATCACTTGCCCAAATAGGTATTCGTTCACCATTAACCGGATTTATTGCAAAACGCTCTAGAAAAATACCGGTCTTCGCTCGCTCGGTCGAAAGACGATCGATATCACTTGCGGCTTTTACCGAATCAAAGTACTCATTGAACTTCTCGGCAACTTCCGTTCCAGCAACTAGCTCGCGAGCCAAATCACTATCGACTGCAACGACCATAAATGTTGCCCCGTAAAGTGTGTCTGGACGAGTTGTGTAAATGATTACAGGATCTTTTCTACCTTCGATTTCAAATTTAACTTCTGCACCGGTGGACTTACCAATCCAATTACGCTGCATGGTAAGGACTTTCTCCGGCCACTTACCTTCTAGTTGTTCCATATCCTTAAGAAGGCGCTCTGCATAATCAGTAATTTTGAAATACCACTGGTTCAATTTCTTCTTTGTAACAGGGTTATCGCAACGCTCACAAAGACCAGCAACTACTTGTTCGTTCGCTAAAACGGTCTGGCAATCTGGGCACCAATTAACAGCGGAGTCTTTTCGGTAGGCAAGACCTTTCTCGTAAAGTTTAAGAAATATCCATTGATTCCATTTGTAGTACGTCGGGTCACAGGTATAAAGAACTCGATCCCAATCAAAGGAACAGGCATACCTGCGCATCGAAGCTCGTTGGGTATTTATATTCTCGTAAGTCCAAACGCTCGGGTCCTCATTGCGCTTTATTGCCGCATTCTCTGCTGGTAGACCAAATGCATCCCAACCAATCGGATGCATGACATTAAATCCTTTTTGCACCCAATAGCGGGCGATTACATCCCCAAGGGCATAGGCCTCTGCATGTCCCATGTGCAGATCTCCCGATGGGTAAGGGAACATATCGAGCACATACTTTTTAGGTCTTGAATCCTCTTTATTTCCAGAGCGGAACGGCGCAATCTCATCCCATATCGGCAACCACTTTTCTTGGACATGGTGGATGTCGTAAGCCTCATGCATATGCGTAGGTTACCGCCAAACTACGCCGGTTAACTCCTCACTCACGCTCCAAAGATTTGTTGCAAGTGTTTGATCGTAAGCAATTGAGCGAGCACGGACTGCGCGAGGAAATCCACGCATTTCCATAAAACCATCTGGGCCAATAAAAGATGCGCCATAAAGGTTGGGAAACGTTGCGGCGCATAAAGTTGGGAGCGCTCCGCGCGCCGCAGATTGCGCAACTATTCCATTCATGAAAGCAGTCGCTCGCTCTTCCCAAATATTTCCACGCACCTTCGGTCCTACGCTTTGCAGATTTGTGTTTGAGTAACCGGGATGTGCCGCAAAGGCCTTAAATCCCCAGCCATTCGCAGAGGAAAGTCGCTCTAACTCAAAAGTAAATAATAAATTCGCTAATTTACTTGCTCCGTAAGCCCCCCAGGGTGAGTACTTGTTTCTACCTAAACATATGTCGCGAATGCTTGTGGTTGAGGAATCCACAAAACTTCCCATGCGATGAGCTTGACTTGATATCGTTACAACACGTGATTTAACTTTCTCTCTTATTAAACCAGCAAATGCAAAGTGCCCGAGATGATTTGTGCCCATCTGCATCTCGAAATCATCCTTAGTTTTGGTGAGGGGTATTGCCATGATTCCTGCATTCAAAATCAAAACATCAATCTCATAATCAATTTTCCGGGCAGCTTTACGCACGCTCTCAAGATCGGCTAAATCCAGTTCAAGTAATTCAATTCGGGAGGGAGATATCTCTTTGCGAACAGCTTCTGCTTTTTCAAGTGAGCGCGCCGCAATAGTTA
>RGYL01000120.1 GCA_010032085.1 Actinomycetota bacterium | reverse complement strand
TTCTCTTTAAGTTTTTCTTTAAGTTTGTAACTTTTTTGGTCGTACTAGCACTTGCAATTCCTACTTTTGCGCTCGCAAGAGTTTGGTACACGGCAAATAATGAAACTATTCGAAAGGCTGATGCAATTGTTGTTATGGGAGCTGCTCAATTAGATGGTAGGCCTGGTCAAGTACTTGAAGCGCGCCTTAAAGAGGTAAAGCGAATATTTGAGAAGGATTTTGCAGATCGCGTTTTTACTCTTGGCGCAGGAGCTCCAGGAGATAGATTTACTGAAGCGGGAACTTCGCGTGAATGGTTAGCTAGAAATGGCCTTGGTTGGAAAAGGGTGACTGCAATTAAGATCGGTCGCGATAGTTACACGAGCATTGAAGCGCTCGCGAACAACGTTGATAAAAAAAGGATTAAAACAATAATAATTGTCACAGATCCATATCACTGCTTGCGTTCGATAACGATGGCGCGCGATTTCGGCTTTGATGCAAGTTGCTCACCTGCAAGAACGGGAATCGCAAGCATTGATAACGCTGGCTTTCGCTATCTTTTGAGGGAAACTGGCGCTTATCTCGCGTACATCACCTTAGGTCGGCGTGGAATTCACATTAGCGATCATGTCGCGCGGAAACTGTAGCCTTACGAACTATGGCCCTTAGAGAAGCAAAAGAGCGCGCTGGATACTCATCCAACGACAGAGAGCGCTTTCTTGATGAACCAGCAAAGCGAAAAGGGCGGACCGAATTTGCTCGCGATCGAGCACGAATAATTCATTCATTTGCGCTGCGAAGATTGGCGGCAAAAACCCAAGTTGCCGTTCCTTGGGCGAGTGATTTTCCTCGAACAAGACTTTCTCATTCTCTTGAATGTGCTCAAGTTGGTAGAGAGTTGGGCGAAGCACTTGGTGCAGATCCAGATTTAATGGAGGGCGCGTGTCTCGCTCACGATTTAGGGCACCCACCTTTCGGACATAATGGCGAAAGTGCACTTGCTAAGTTGGCTGAGGGTTGTGGCGGATTTGAAGGTAATGCCCAGAGTTTTCGACTTTTAACAAGAATTGAAGCAAAGACAGTTGATGAGGAAGGAATTTCTGTTGGCTTAAATCTAACTAGAGCATCTCTAGATGCCGCCACAAAGTATCCCTGGAGCTCACGGGAAAATTCCAAGAAGTTTGGCGTTTATAGCGATGATGAAGAAATTTTTGAATGGGTACGCGAAGGTGCTCCCTCAGAGCGTGCCTCCATGGAAGCGCAGATCATGGATTGGTCAGATGATGTTGCTTACTCGGTTCACGATCTTGAAGATGCACTTGTAACTGGACACATCAAGTTAGAAAATCTTGAAAGAGACCTACCGAAACTTTTTAAGGTAGCAAAGGCTGAGTACCTTGATGATGTGACTGAAGCCGAGGCAGCTTCTGCACTCAAATCGCTCCAATCTCTATCTTGTTGGCCAAAAGAATTTGATCGGAGCCACAGACAACTTGCACAATTAAAGGATTTAACTAGCCAACTAATAGGACGATTTGCCCTCTCCGCAGAGCGTGAGACTCGTGCCCATTTCGGATCTGAGAACCTCACTAGATACCAAGCAAATCTTCTGGTGCCACGTCCCCAGCGGGTGGAGGTAGCAATGCTCAAGGCGATGCCCGGTTATTACATTATTTTGGCTGAGCAGTCTCAAGAATTGTATGCAAAACAAAGAGTTCTTCTCGCGGAGCTTGTTTCGCTTGTCCTAGAGCGCGCCCCAGGATCGCTCGAGAGTTTCTTTTTGCAAGAGTGGTATCGCGCCAATAACGATAGTGAGAAGTTGCGTGTAGTTATTGACCAGGTAGCGTCACTTACCGACCCTGGCGCATATGCGCTCCACCGTGAACTTACCGGCAAGAATTTGGAGGATTAGGATTCCAATATGTCCGGGCGCATAAAAGATAGCGATGTCGCTTATGTGCGTGACCGTTCCCCAATTGATGAAGTAGTTGGGGAGTATGTACAGCTAAAGAATGCTGGTGGCGGGCAACGCAAAGGACTATGTCCATTTCACGACGAAAAGACTCCCTCATTTCACGTAACTCCTAGCAAAGGTTTCTTTCATTGCTTTGGTTGTCAGACTGGCGGAGATGTAATCGCATTTGTAATGAAAATAGATCATTTAACTTTTACCGAAACGGTTGAAAAGTTGGCAGATCGAATTGGCTACCAACTCAGTTATGAGGCTGGAAGCTCTACAGCTCAACCATCTGGTAAGCGCTCAAGGCTAGTTGCAGCTAATGCTGCCGCGGCGCGCTTCTTTCAAGAACAACTCAAATCACCCGATGCATCAATTGGAAGAGATTTTCTTGAGGAGCGAGGTTTCAATGGAGAAGCAGTAAAGAGTTTTGAAGTTGGTTACGCTCCAAAAGAGTGGGATGCCCTAACAAAGGCTCTGCGCAGCGAGGGA
>RGYL01000119.1 GCA_010032085.1 Actinomycetota bacterium | reverse complement strand
GCAGTAGCTCAGTTGGTTAGAGCCCCGGACTCATAATCCGGTCGTCGTAGGTTCGAGCCCTACCTGCCCCACGGTACTAACTCTTTTTGTCGCTCAAGTGGTCGCTCGGAGGTTGTAAAGATGAGATTGGAAATTTGAACTCAGTGACCTCATTGACGGATATTAAAGAGAAATGGAATGAAGTTCTCGATTCCCTAGAACGAATTGATCGGGTTGCCTGGCTCGCCTACTTCGATGGACGACTTGTCTCTTTTGAGAATGAGCGATTGACTCTCGATTTCTCAGATGCCAATAAATTTTTGGGTGGACATGACTATGCCAAAGTCAGGCATGAGCGTTTTCGTGGCTCCTTAGAGAAAGTTCTCAGTGAAATTTTTGGGAAGAATATTGAGGTTGTCGAGCTTAGTTAAGTCTTGGCTTATTGCGCTGCCGAATCATTCGCGTAATGAAAATGATTGCAACAATCACCAATAGACCATATACGGCGTAATCCAAATATTTAGCCCATCCCTCCGCGTCTTGCCACCTCTCTCCTAGTTGAATTCCAATATAGATCCAGAGAGCATTCCAAATCCCACTTCCGCAAATAGTCAGAGCTGAGAATCGCAGGAGATTCATCTTGGCAAGGCCAGCGGGAATACTAACTAATGAACGGATAAGTGGGACAAGCCGGCCAAAGAAGACTACAAATGGACCGTATTTTTCGAACCAATCAAATGCTTTATCGATATCGCGCACTTTAATTCCAACAAACTTTCCAAATTTTGTTGTTAATGAGTTTATTCCATCCCTAGAAATAGCAAAGCCAACTCCGTAGAGAGCTAGTGCGCCTACTAGTGACCCAGTAGTTGTAGCAGCCCATAAGGGCAAGAATGAGAAATCCCCGATAGAAACATTGAAACCCGATAACAAAAGCACAAACTCAGATGGCAAAGGTATGACAATGGATTCGATTGCGATGAAAATTCCAGCGCCAATAACGCCAATGTTCTCCACCAATTGAGTTGCGAATTCAATCACTTGCTAAGGATAGCCACGAGCGAGAATTAACCTAGAAATTGACCCATCTTCAGAGATAATTCCGCAGTGAAATCGCTTCGCCTGCTCTCAATTCTCATTGCCATGGTCACAACTTCTTGGATACTTCCAGTAACTCAAGCAGCGAGCGTTTCTTCCAGTTTTTTTCTCGCACAAACTCCCGGTTACCCAGAGTCAAAATTGTCTTTCCATGGGTTGATCAAGCCGAAGGTAAAAAATGCGGTGGTAAGAATTGATGTACAACTAAAGGATGGCTGGAGCGATACAAGGCTACGCACTCGCTCGACTTCAAGTGGCGCTTGGAAAATCCAAACAAACATCACTGCGCTAGCTACTAAAGCCACTTATCGAGCACGTGTCACAATCGGAAGCAAGTCTTACACCACTCGAACCCGTTCCATTAATGTAAAACAGGTTCCTCAAATCACTGCTCCGGAGGATTTGATTGCGCTCACAGGTCCGGGCGGAAGAATTCATGGAACCGATGTGAGCAGATGGCAACATCCTGGTGATAAGCCAATTGATTTTGTAAAGATGTATAACGCTGGAATTCGCTTTGTCATGATTAAAGCATCAGATACTCGAGATGACGCCGACCAATTAGCGCTCAAATATCTGCTGATGGATCGCAATTCTGCTCAAGCTGCCGGATTGTTCACTGGGTATTACCACTATGCAGTTTTGCCAAATACCACTGATCGCGAAGCCGTCATGCGCGATGCCCAAGCGCAAGCACAGAAAGCCGTTTGGCGCCTCTCCAGCCTTGGTGGTTACACCGAACGCGATCTTCCTTACGCACTTGATTTAGAAAACAACTGTGTCGCTGCATCCGGTTCTCGCTGCACAAAATATGCGCCGAAAAATTTGGTGACTCTTTGGGCTGAGACATTCATGGAACTGTTGTATGAGAAGACAGGACGAAAGCCAATCTTCTATTCCTATCCAACATTTCTTGAGCAAGCCATGATTCGAAGTGAGAAGTTGCGCCAATACCCGCTTTGGAAGGCCCAATACGGTGTAGATCCGGCCGATCCAACTGCGGAGCCAGGTCGAAAAGTCTTTGGTTGCTTTGTTCATTCTTGGAGTACTGCCAATTGCTCAAGTCTCTGGCAGATCTGGCAATACTCATCATGCGGAATTGGTGAGAAATACGGAGTTGCATCACCGCGGGTTGATCTC
The DNA here is from genome assembly GCA_010032085.1 of Actinomycetota bacterium. Taxonomy (GTDB): domain Bacteria; phylum Actinomycetota; class Actinomycetes; order Nanopelagicales; family Nanopelagicaceae; genus MAG-120802. The sequence goes on along the minus strand of RGYL01000119.1, from coordinate 236 downwards.
AATGTCTTTAGAGGCGATGCGACTTCATTTTTGCAATTAACGCAAGGAAATTGGAATCCGACGCCCGGAGATTATCTCCCCGTTAATGAGCCAACGACGATGTTAGTCACCTCAATAAAAGCGACATCAACCGATAAGAGCACGGCGATAAAGGTTGAAGTAAGACGGCCGAATAATGAGCCGGTAGTAACTGGAACAGTTGCCTTCAAGCTTGCAGATAATCCAGCATTTCGAGT
>RGYL01000118.1 GCA_010032085.1 Actinomycetota bacterium | reverse complement strand
AGCCGAACTCTGCGCTACGTAAAGTTGCACGTGTTCGTCTCACCAGCGGAATGGAAGTAACCGCATACATTCCAGGCGAAGGCCACAATCTCCAAGAGCACTCCATCGTTCTTGTTCGTGGCGGTCGCGTTAAGGATCTTCCTGGCGTTCGTTACAAAATCGTTCGCGGCTCCCTCGACACTCAAGGCGTGAAAGATCGTAAGCAAGCACGTTCACGCTACGGAGCAAAGAAGGAGAAGAAGTAATGCCACGTAAAGGTCCAGCTCCGAAATCTCCAGTCGTCGCAGATCCGGTTTATAACTCTCCGGTTGTAACTGCGCTAATTAATAAAGTTCTTTCACATGGAAAGCGTTCAACCGCTGAGCGAATCGTTTATGACGCGCTAGAGAATTGCCGCACTAAGACTGAAGTTGATCCAGTCATCACATTGAAGCGCGCACTCGACAATGTAAAGCCAGCCGTTGAAGTCCGTTCACGTCGCGTTGGTGGAGCTACTTATCAAGTCCCTGTCGAAGTTAAAGCGGCACGTTCTATGACTCTTGGTCTTCGTTGGTTAGTTGATAACGCTCGCCTCCGTCGCGAGAAGTCAATGGCAGAACGTCTTGCTAACGAAATGATTGATGCATCAAATGGTTTGGGCGCCGCCGTTAAGAAGCGCGAAGACACTCACAAGATGGCTGAAGCAAACAAGGCGTTTGCTCACTACAGGTGGTAATGATGGCGACCGCAACTGCATTGGATCTCTCAAAAGTCCGCAATATCGGCATCATGGCCCACATTGATGCTGGTAAGACGACTACTACTGAGCGCATCCTTTTCTATACCGGTATTAACTACAAGATCGGTGAAGTCCATGAAGGCGCTGCCACTATGGACTGGATGGAGCAAGAGCAAGAGCGCGGTATCACCATTACCTCGGCTGCAACTACTTGCCAATGGAAGAACCACACCATCAACATCATCGATACCCCCGGTCACGTTGACTTCACTGTTGAGGTTGAGCGTTCACTCCGTGTTCTCGATGGCGCTGTCACGGTTTTCGATGGCGTAGCTGGCGTTGAGCCACAATCAGAAACAGTCTGGCGCCAAGCTGACAAATATAAAGTCCCAAGAATTTGTTTCGTAAATAAGTTGGATCGTACTGGCGCAAGCTTCGATCGTTGCGTTGAAATGATTGGTTCACGTCTTGGCGCGAAAGCGCTCGTTCTACAAATCCCAATCGGCGTCGAAGCTGATTTCATCGGAGTCGTAGATCTAATTGCGATGAAGGCTCTTACCTGGAGAGGCGAAACTCAAAAGGGTGAAGATTATGTTGTCGAAGAGATCCCAGCCGATCTCAAAGATAAGTGCGACAAGGCTCGCCATGACATGATTGAAATGCTCGCTGATTGTGATGATGCAATCATGGAGAAATATCTTGGTGGCGAAGAGCTAAGCGAAGAAGAAATCATCGCTGGTATCCGTCGCGCAACTCTCGCTTACAAGCTAACCCCAGTTCTAACTGGATCTGCATTTAAGAATAAGGGCGTACAGCCCATGCTCGATGCGGTAACTCGTTACCTCCCAAGCCCACTAGATATCGATGCAATCGTCGGCTCAAAGATGGGTAATAAGGAAGTCGAAATCTCACGTAAGCCTGATGCATCAGAACCTTATTCATCACTTGCTTTCAAGATCATGAGCGATCCACACCTTGGAAAGCTCACCTTCGTCCGTATTTATTCGGGCGTTCTTGAGGCCGGAACCGGCGTTCTTAACTCCACAAAGGATCGTAAAGAGCGGATCGGAAAGATCTATCGCATGCACGCAAATAAGCGTGAGGAAATCCCACAAGCCTCAGCTGGCGACATCATCGCTGTGATGGGCCTTAAGGACACCACAACCGGTGACACTCTCTGCGATTCAGATAATCCGGTGATCCTCGAGTCGATGGACTTCCCAGATCCAGTTATTCACGTTGCGATTGAGCCAAAGACAAAGGGCGATCAAGAGAAGCTTGGCGTAGCTATCCAGCGTCTAGCTGAAGAAGATCCAACTTTCCATGTCCGTACCGATGAAGAAACCGGCCAGACCATTATCGGCGGAATGGGCGAACTTCACCTTGAAATTCTCGTTGATCGTATGAAGCGCGAATTTAAAGTCGAAGCAAATGTTGGTAAGCCACAAGTTGCTTACCGCGAAACACTTCGCAAACCAGTCGATCGTTATGACTACACACATAAGAAGCAGACCGGTGGTTCTGGACAGTTCGCAAAGGTCCAGATCGCACTCGAGCCTCTTCCAGTCGGTGCAGTCGAAGGTGGATACGAATTCGTTAACAAGATTACGGGTGGACGTATCCCTAAGGAGTACATCCCATCAGTTGATGATGGTTGCCAAGAAGCAATGGCGAGCGGACCACTTGCTGGTTATCCACTCACAGATGTACGTGTAAGTCTTCTTGATGGCGCATACCACGA
>RGYL01000117.1 GCA_010032085.1 Actinomycetota bacterium | reverse complement strand
AACGCCAGGTACATCATGTACTTGGAGCTTGGAGTTAGCACGAGCCAATTTCAGCGAGTTAGCGTCAGTTGCGAGATCCATGTACTGAATCTCATTGTTTGCCAACGCTGCGTATTGAGCTGAAGGTGGAATTGAGCGATAAATAACCTTATCTAGTAACGGCTTCGCGCCCCACCACTTTGGATTGCGCTTCCAAACTACTGTTGTCTGGTCAGCGTTTGCTGATTCAAAAATGAATGGTCCAGAACCAAGTCCTGGCTTTGTGCGCCATGCATCGTTGAAGGTTGCAGCATCTTTAGTAAGTGATGCTGGAAGTAGTCCTGAGAATAGGGATTGCCAATCTGGATATCCCTTTGACATCGTAACGATGATCTCATTTGCATTTGCTCCGGCCTTGACCGACTTGATGTCTTCATAGCCTTGAGTTGAGACAACTTGGTAAGCCTCGTCTTTGCCATTCATTGCCTTCCAGTGGCCAACGAAGTCAGCAAGAGTGATTTTCTTACCGTTACTCCAAATCGCCTTCGGATTTAGAACAATACGAAGGGTTTGTGGAGATGCTTTTGTCTGTTCAAATGCAGAGACGTAGTTCTTATCAATCTGCAATTTTCCAGCTGAATCAAAATAGATCAAGCTTGGAAGTGTCATACCCATCATCGTGCTTACGTCAGCATCATTTCCATCTGGATGGCTGATGTTGTACTGGATTGGTGGATAGAGAATTGGGAGAGTAAGTGTGCCGCCCTGCTTCAACTTAGAAACTGGTTGAGCATTGATGCTCGTTGCACCAGCAGCGTTTGCAGCGGGAACGGACACAAGAGCGGTGATTGCCAACGAAAGTGCACTTAGGCCGGCGAACACTGCTTTGAGGGTTTTTTTCATTCTTTCATTTACCTTTCGGTTTACCTATAGGTGGAACAGCCAGGGCCCAAGACCCCGGTTGACTTAGAGGTGATGCTAGACCTACCTTAGAAAAACCTGAAGTAAGCATCAAAAAATGACCACAATACGGGCTAGCCTTGAGCCATATCACTCGGGTCATGGGGGTTCATAGGAATTGCTCGGTTTCATAGCTAAGCGCTTTGCCAATTTCCTACTTCTCGTCATTATTGCGACAACGGCGGGATATTTATTGGCCGCGACTGCACTTAATCCACGAGAGAACTTTTTGGGAAGAAATCCGCCCGTTCCCGAGAACACAATTAACAGCATCCTCACTCAAGTAAATATGAATGATCAAGATCCAATCTTGGAGCGTTATGGGACATGGGTTGGAGGAGTAGTTCAAGGCGATCTTGGTAAGACGATATTTAGCGAATCAGTAAATGAAGAGTTTAAAAATCGCATCTGGGTCAGCTTTAGATTATTAATTCTCGGTTCAATTCTTGGAGCAGTCTTTGGAGTATTAATCGGGGTCATAAGTGCGGTTCGACAATATAAGTTCTTTGACCGAACATTTGGCTACTCCTCTTACATTATTCTCTCCACCCCAGTTTTCTTAATCGCAATTCTTCTAAAATTCTTTGCGGTTTTCATAAATGAAAAAATTGGATTCACTCTCTTCTATACAGTCGGTCTAAATACTCCTGAATTGACTGGCTTTGAACTTTTTGTGAATTCGATTCAGCACATGATTCTTCCAACTCTCTCACTAACACTCGGGGGAATCGCCTTTTACTCAAGATGGCAAAGAAATTCGATGCTAGATGTCCTCGGTAGCGATCACTTAAGGACTGCGCGTGCAAAGGGACTCACAAAGCGAGAGGCTCTCTTCAAACATGGCTTGCGAGTCGCGGTTCTTCCCATGGCAACATTCTTTGCTTATTCATTTGGACTGTTGATTGCCGGAGCTGCATTTACCGAATCTATATTTGGTTGGTACGGAATGGGCGAGTGGTTTATAAGAGCCGTTAATACAAATGACATAAATTCGGTATCCGCAATAGTCCTGTTTACCGCTATTTTGGTGCTTTTCGCCGGCTTTTTAGCTGATGTCCTTACCGCCGCACTTGATCCAAGGGTGAGAATTCGATGAGTGAGAAATCGATTAAAAGTAAATCAATCAACGAGGAGACGCTCTCACGCCGTCGCTTAATCTTCCGGCGCTTTTTTAGAAACAAATCAGCGGTCTTTGGTTTGGGTGTTTTAGTTTTTATTACCGCTTTGGCAATTTTTGGTCCTTACCTAACGCCCTGGACATGGGATCTCTCGAAGGAGAACGGTCTTGATTTTAATGCCTTCGTCGATAGTCCTTATGGTGGCGGCTTAACCGCACCATCCTTTGACGATAAGCATTATTTTGGAACCAGCCAGGTAGGCGGAGATGTATTTGCCCAAACAATTAGAGGTCTACAAAAGTCGCTCTTGATCGGTTTGCTCGTTGCCGTCTTTTCCACAGGTATCGCAGCAATCGTTGGCGCAACTGCTGGTTACCTCATGGGCAAAACTGATCGCTCACTTATGTGGT
>RGYL01000116.1 GCA_010032085.1 Actinomycetota bacterium | reverse complement strand
ATGATCACAGTTCCGTTCTTAGCTGCTTTTGCAGGCGTAAGAATCGATGCCGCTAGCAATATAGATAGCGAACCGATTAGAACTGTTCTCAATGTATTTTTCTTCAAGAGAACCTCCTATAGGTTTTCATTCTTTGGGGCCTGCGGTAAGAAGTCGACTGTCTTGCCGAAGGACGCCCATCGAGGGAACGGCGAGTCTGCCCGAATTGCTCGATTTAAACAACATTTATGTGCCTTAATTCAGGCTTACCCGTATAACTTTTTCGTTGCGAAAGTGACTATTTCTTCAGAAAACCCCTGTTGGAGAGGGCCTTACTCACTTCAGAAGTGGGAAATGGCAGGAAACCTGGGAGCCCTCAACGAGGCGAAGGGCAGGGCGCTCACTAGCGCACTTTGCCTGGTCGGCCTCCCCCCGCGCCTTAGTAATAAAGCATCGATTATGGAAGCGGCAACCACTTGGTGGATTTATTGGTGAAGGCAACTCGCCCTCAAGAATTATCCGCTCGCGCGACTTTTCTACCTTTGGATCTGGGATAGGTACCGCTGAAAGCAGCGCCTTTGTATATGGATGGCGCGGGGTGCTGAAGACTTTCGAGACTTCGCCACTTTCGACAATCGAGCCCAAGTACATCACCGCAACATAATCAGCAACATGCTGAACCACAGCGAGATCATGAGAGACAAATAAATATGAGATGCCTAGTTTCTCCTGTAATTCAGCGAGCAAATTTAGGACTCCCGCGCGAACACTTACATCGAGTGCGGAAACCGGTTCATCAAGAATAAGAATTTTTGGATTGAGTGCCAGCGCCCGGGCAATCGCAATTCGTTGACGCTGCCCACCTGAAAATTCTGAAGGGAAACGATTTGCATGCGCTGGATTTAGTCCCACAAGCGCAAGCAATTCTTGCATCCGCGATTGTTGCTCGCTCTTAGGGACCGAGAAAACTTCCATCGGCTCCATGATCGCCTCACCAATCGGAAGGCGTGGATCTAGAGAAGCAAAGGGATCTTGAAAGACGATTTGAAGATCTTTGCGGATAGCAAGGCGCTCAGATTTAGAGATTCCCGCAACATCTTTACCAAATATCACGATCTTGCCATTTTCCGGAGCTACTAAATTCATTACCTCAAGAAGTGTGGTTGTCTTTCCACAGCCAGATTCGCCTACAATCGCAAGGCACTTACCCTGTTCAAGCGTGAAAGAAATCTTGTCAACGGCATAGACCGAACCAATCTTTCTTCTAAAGACGCTTCCTTTAAGGAGCGGGAAGGACTTACTTAATTCCGTAACCTCGAGAAGCTTTACATCCGAAGTACTCTTTGAAATTCCTTTAGTCTCCTCTGTCGAGTAGAGACCTCCGGTGCTCACAAGTCCGGCAATCTCATCTTTGCGAAGGCAAGCAACGCTTCTTCCCGCACCAAAAGCCTCTAAATCCGGGACTTTTGAGTCGCAAATTTCTTTGTACGCGGGGCACCGTGGAGCAAAGGCACAACCCGGAGGCAAATTAACTGGCGATGGCGGTGAGCCTGCGATTGAAACCAGGCGATGCTTTTCGTTCTCATCAACACGTGGAATCGAACGAAGTAATCCGATCGTGTAGGGCATTGCTGGTTTCTCAAATATTTTTTCAATCGGGCCTTCCTCCACGATTTTGCCGGCATACATAATTGCTATTCGATCCGCTAGCCCAGCGACGACACCCATATCATGCGTTACAAGAACTACAGCAGCGCCAGTTAGTTGGCTTGCTTTCTTTAATAACTCGAGAACCTGGGCCTGGACCGTTACATCTAGAGCCGTTGAAGGTTCATCGGCAAGAATAATTTTTGGTGCATTAGCGATTGCTAGTGCAATCATCACACGCTGGCGCATTCCACCCGAGAACTCGTGAGGGTATGACTTAACTCGCTCAAATGGACGAGGAATTCTCATCTCATCTAACAACTCTCCCGCGCGATGAAATGCATCATCGTAAGAAATATCCTGATGGATTAGCAGCGCTTCGGCAATTTGATGTCCGATAGTTTGAACTGGATTAAGAGCAGAGAGTGGATCTTGAAAGACCATAGCGATATCGCGACCGCGATGCTTCGACATTTCATTATCGCTAAGAGCGAGAAGATTTTTCCCATCTAGAAATATCTCACCACTAACTCGAGCAGCATTAGGCAATAGTCCGATAGTCGAAAGAGATAGAACTGATTTTCCAGAGCCTGATTCCCCGACCACGCCTAGAACTTCACCAGGATAAATATCTAGCGAAACGTTTCGCACCGCATTGACGGTCCCTGACTCACTTGGAAAAGTGACTGAGAGATTCTTTATCTGAAGTACCGGGTTTTTCACGATTTCCGCCCAGATTTTGAGCCCGGATCGAAGGCATCGCGAAGTCCATCTCCGATCAAGCTAATGGCGAGAACAGTGAGAATAAGTAAGCCACCAGAAAACATGAAGAGCCACGGAAAT
>RGYL01000115.1 GCA_010032085.1 Actinomycetota bacterium | reverse complement strand
GAACCATGTTGTTATCACCGTTAAAAAGGGGCAACCCGGCTCAACTTCAACTACTTCGGCATCACCAAGACCAACCCCAAAAACAAGTGTGGCGGCAAAGCAGACTTGGATTCCGTGGCTGCCAAAACCAGTCGCAACCGCAAAAGCAATAACGAAGCCAAGAGTAAAGCGGAGTTATAAACCACGGCAACGCAAACCTAAAGTGAAAAAAATTAGCGGTTTGGAATTGGCCGATCAAGTAAAGAAGTTATTGCCGAGCGGAACAATCATCACCCAACCGACAAGTGCCGGACTTCTTCGTGAGCCCGTCAACTTCATGACAACCGTTCCACCTTCATTTCAAACGGTTATCGTGGTTCTAGAAGTTCCCATTCTCATTAATTTAAAGGCGCGCTACGAGTGGGAGTTTGGCGATGGCGAATCGCACCTAACCACACTTCCCGGCGCTCCTTACCCTGCGATGTTGATTAGTCATCGCTATCTCCAACCCGGTGATTATGAGGTCGAATTAAGAGTTCTTTGGAGCGGCACCTGGCGAGCGGGAGCATTGTTTGGTCCCATTAGCGGCACAATAAAGCAGAGTTTTACTCGCGATTTGAAGATCTATACCGCAGACACAATCTTCACAAAATAGTTCTCCACAACAACATCATCTTTTCCACACATCTATCTTCGCCTCAACCATAAGTGTGATTAACCGAAGATGCTTCGCCCATGACAACAGTTACCTCACCAACAGATTTACTTGCCGCAGTTCCATTTTTAGTCGGATACCAACCGAGCGATGCAATCGTCCTTATGGCATTAAACGACGAGTCAATCACGATGGCTATCCGAGTCGACTTTCCTAAGTCGATAAATCAAGGCGAAGCAAGCGCGCTAGCTAAAAAATTCGAGGGTAGCGATGGCGCGCTGCTCGTCTTCTACATCCCAGAGAGTTGCGATGATGCTGAATTAGTAATTAGGCCGATAAGTGAAGCCTTACTTGCTCTCGATATTCCACTTCGTGAATCGATAATTATCGTCGGCGATCGTTGGCGCTCACTCATTTGCGCCGATGAGAGTTGTTGCCCGATTGAAGGCTCACCCCTGCCGGAGCTAAATGATTCAAGGGTTACCGCCGAAGAGGTTTCGCGCGGAAAACCCCTTCCTTTCCGAGATCTTGGGGATATGACCCGCTCGCTAAGTCCTCGAATCGATGAGGTAATAGTCGAGATGATGGGGCGGATTTCACCAATTGATTATGAAAATGATCCGACTAGCCAACAGCGAGATGGCGCAAATGCACTTCTAGATTTTCTCCATGATTTTCAAGTTGAGGGAATTTGTCGAGATAAGCGCCTCGTTGCAACGGTACTTGTTCGACTTAGAGATCTACAGGTTCGAGACTTTGCCCTTGGAACTATGGACCAAGAGAGTGATCTCTACTTCAATGCTTGGCGTTGGTTACTAACTAAAGCGCCTCGCGGTTTCGTTGCTGCTCCAGCAACGCTTCTCGCCGTCGCCGCATACGAAAGAGGAGATGGCGCCTTAGCAAATGTGGCGCTGCAACGGGCAAAAGAAGATCAACCTAACTACTCACTTGTTACACTTTTGGAAGAACTCTTTAGAAGCGGAAAACCTCCCACAATCTTCAAAGACTTACGCGCGGAACTTCACCCAAAGGTTTGTGCGGCACTTTTCTCCGGTAGCATTTCAGCGTGAACATCGGTGTTCCCAAAGAGATTAAAAATAATGAGTTTCGGGTAGCTATTACCCCAGCCGGTGTCCGGGAATTCGTAAATCGTGGCCATCAAGTCTTTATCGAAACTGGTGCGGGAGTTGGCTCAGCAATTTCTGATGAAGATTACAAAAACGTTGGCGCAACGCTCCTAAATACCGCCGATGCTGTATGGGAGAAGGCCGAACTTGTACTAAAGGTAAAAGAACCAATCGCAGCTGAGTATTCCCGGATGCGTAGTGGTCAAACACTCTTCACCTACCTTCATCTCGCCGCATCCCGTGAATGTACCGATGCTTTAATCAAGAGTGGAATAACTGCAATTGCGTATGAGACTGTTGAAGTTGCCGGAGCGCTTCCACTCCTTGCGCCCATGAGTGAAGTTGCCGGACGAATGGCTGCCCAAGTTGGCGCCGCAGTCCTTCAGAAAAGCAATGGTGGCCGCGGAGTTTTACTCGGTGGAGTTCCCGGCGTTCGACCCGGCAAGGTCCTAGTTATCGGTGGCGGAACTGCGGGTCTTGCCGCTGCGACGATCGCTCATGGAATGCGCGCTGATGTAACTGTCGTAGATACCAATCTAAAACGACTTGGGGAGATCGACCAGATTTTTGGCGGAACTGTTACAACACTTATGTCCAACACCCACACCATCGAGCAGGAAGCCCTAGAGGCTGACCTTGTAATCGGCGCGGTCTTAATCCATGGCGCAAAAACTCCGAAGCTAATAAGTAACAAAATTGTTAAGGAGATGAAAACCGGCTCAGTTCTAGTTGATATCGCAATAGACCAGGGTGGCTGTT
>RGYL01000114.1 GCA_010032085.1 Actinomycetota bacterium | reverse complement strand
GGAATTCGCTATTCATTTCTATCGGGTATCGCCCTAGCGCTTCACTTTATTGGTTTCTTTATCGCGATGCGTTACACCAGCGTCGCCGCCGGAACCGCACTCACCGCATTGCAACCCCTCTTTGCAACTTATTTTGTGAAGCGACTGGGAGGAGAAATCCCGCGGCGCGCTTGGGTGGGGATGACCATCGCATTTATTGGCGTCTTGATAATAACTGGCGTTGATCTACAAATTTCAACTCGCGCCTTTATCGGCGACTTGGCAGCCATCGCATGCGCTGCACTTGCCGCCATTTATGTAGTTCTGGGAGCTAAGGCGCGGGAATCAGTCTCTACCGCGACTTACACTTCCATTGCTTACTTAACATGTGCAGCAATTTCACTAATGTTTGCGCTTATATCAAGATCTCAATTAATCGGATTTACTTTACGGGAATGGTTATTGCTACTTGCTTTAATTGCTGGAGCCCAAATTTTGGGCCATACGATTCTTAACTTCACTTTGAAAAACCTCTCGCCTGCAATTGCCTCCTTAGTAGTCTTTTTTGAAGTTCCGGTTAGCGCAATTCTTGCTTTTTGGTGGTTAGATCAATTGCCACCACTTGGAACAGTCCCCGGGCTACTGTTAATACTTCTTGGTTGTGCGGTCTTCGTTTTTAGACGGAGGAAAGAAAGTTAAGTAACCGGTAAACTTTGCGAGTGTTAATTGATCTTCATACCCACTCAATCGCAAGCGATGGTACTGATTCGCCCCACGCACTGATCGATAAGGCTATTTCGCGTGGCATCGATGTCCTTGCTTTAACGGATCATGACACGGTTGGTGGATGGGATGAAGCTATTCGAGCTCTTCGAGAACATCCCTCCCATTCAAAGATGGAACTGGTCCTTGGTTCAGAAGTTTCGTGTCAAGATGATGATGGAACCAGCATCCATATGCTCGGGCTGTTATTTGACTCAAAGTACGAACCATTAATAGCTGAGTTTGAGAAAACTCGCGAGCATAGAGTCACAAGGATGTCTCGAATTATTGCCCGCCTTAATGAAGCTGGTATCGACATTACGATCGATGAGGTTTACGCCCAAAAGCGCGATGATGCGACTCTAGGTAGGCCGCACCTTGCAGACGCCTTGGTTGCAAAGGGACATGTTGCCAGTCGCGATGAAGCATTTAAGATTTTTCTACACAATGGTTCGAAGTTCTATATAAATCATTATTCACCCTCTCCAGAAATGGCTATTCGGTTAATAAAGGAGGCTGGTGGAGTAGCAATCATTGCTCACCCACTTGCATCAAGGAGCGGTAGAACGATCAAGCCTGAGACGCTAATGAAGTTAATTGAATCGGGGCTCGATGGAATTGAAGTAGATCACCGTGACCATAGCGAAATCGAACGTTCTGAATTGTTGCGCCTAGCCATCGAACATGACTTAGTTGTGACAGGAAGTAGTGATTATCACGGCACCGGTAAGTTAAATCAATTAGCGGAGTTCACAACAAATCCGCAACAATGGGAGCGGCTTGAAGCAAAAGCAAATGCGCGAAGGGTTGTACGGAGATGAATGAGTTAACTGCCCTAACTTTTGGTCTGCAAGCATTTGTTACTTTACTTGTGATTTTGGATCCTCCGGGAGCTGCGCCGCTTTTTCTCTCACTTGTCGGTAACAAGGAGCGACGAGCTCAAGTAAGAATGGCCTGGTTAGCTGCGGTCACTTCCTTATCAATCATCACGATATTTGCGCTCTTTGGTCAGTTCATTGTGGACTACCTAGAGATCTCAATCTCTGCATTGCAAGGCGCTGGTGGCTTACTTTTACTTTTGATTTCACTTGATCTACTAAAGGGAATTGATAACGCCCAAGATAAGAACGTCGAGAAAAATGTTGCGCTGGTTCCGCTGGGTACTCCGCTTCTTGCTGGCCCAGGAGCAATCGTCACCATCATGCTCTTTGCATCACGAGTGGAGGGAAGTGAGATGGCGCTAGGTCTAGCCGGTGCAGTTCTCGGCGCACACGTGGTGATTGGCTTAACTTTGATGTTTTCTACACGAATCATTTCGGTTATTAAAGAGACTGGCGTGGCATTACTAGCGAAAGTTGCTGGCCTCTTAACTGCGGCGATTGCATTTGAGATGGTCATGACTGGAATCAAAGGATTGCTTTAATGTCTGGATTTTTCGCATCCCACAGCGTGACCTGGCGGATTCACTCTGACCCATCGATGTTGATTGGTGGTATCCGCGCCCTTCTCGAACAAGCCCTTCATCCCGGTGCAATGTCAGGCGTAGCAGCTCACTCTAATTTCCGTGAGGATGCGTGGGGTCGACTTCAGAGAACCGGCGACTACGTTGGAACCTTAACTTTCTCAACGAAGAGTGATGCAGAGAAATTAGCCGCACGAGTACGCACGATTCACTCAAAGTTAAAGCTCGACGATCCACATCTTCTGCTCTGGGTTCATATGGCGATGGTCGATGCCAACTAATTCTGCAAACTTAACCATCTCTAGAAGATATTGATC
>RGYL01000113.1 GCA_010032085.1 Actinomycetota bacterium | reverse complement strand
AAACGGGTTTAAACGGAGAGTTTTCGTTTAAAGGTTCATTGCTTGATCCAAACATTTCGGCGCTAGAAGCTTGAAAGACTCTAGTCGAGTGTAATTTCGGATTATTTACTAAAATAGAAAGTAGACTTACCAAACCAACAACATTTGATTCGATGGTTTTCTCTGGATCCTTAAATGATTTTGAAACCGAAGACTCACCGGCAAGGTTGTAAATCTCATCGGGCCTAAAATTGCTGATTAACTCCGAAAGACCTTGAGTGTTAGCAATATCTATAGTTTTGAAGCTCGGGCGTTTTAGATTTAGGGGATTCGTCTGAAAAGGTGATTTTGATCTTGAAATTCCTAAAACCTCGTAGTTTTTGCCAAGCAAGAAATCGGCTAAGAACTGACCATCTTGGCCTGTGGCTCCTAAAATCAAAGCTCTAGGCATTGTTGAAGTGTACTATTCAAGACAATGTCAGAAGCAAACAAAATCCTTATTTTTACTCCGACGTTTAACGAAAAGACAAATATTGGTATTTGGCTGAAGTCTGTATCGGAGTTACAACCTCATGTGGATTTGCTTGTAGTAGATGACTCATCTACGGATGGTACCGCAGAGATTTTAAATAATTTCGCGAGCGCAAACCCTAAGTTGACGATTCTTGAGAGGTCGAAGAAGAGCGGAGTTGGTTCAGCCCATGCATTGGCAATCGCTCATGCACACAAGGCTGGCTACGAGTACATAGTTGCGATGGATGCGGACCTCTCACATGACCCAGTAGATATTTCCAGAATTCTAGAAGTGGCGAGGCACTCGGATTATGTTGTTGCAACTAGAAGCAAGAGGAAAGGTGGAAAGAATGAGTTACCGGGACTTCGAAAACTTTGGTCACTAGGAGCAAACTTACTTTGCCGAATCTTAATTCCGACCGGGCTGAGTGAATACACGACATCATTTCGCTGTTACAACCGCAATGCGATGGAAGCCTTAATCTCTAATCCTCCTAAGAATGAGGGCTACTCGTACTTTATTGAGGTTACTGAAGTTGTTCATAGAGCTCACCTCAAATTGTCAGAAGTTCCAATTACGTTTTACAACCGAAAGTTTGAGGAATCTAAGATTCCAAAAATGCAGATATTTAGAAGTGCAGGTACTATCATGCGTTTGATTTTGGGAAGACTAAAGCCAAGAAAAAGATAGGGTTAGAGCATGAAGCTAGCGGTGAGATTCTTTTCTACCAATAAGCTCATGTTTATATACGGAGTTCTCTGCACAATTGTTGCTTTGATTGCATCTCAATTCTTGGACTTACCTCCCCTTATTGGCAACTGGGAGAAGAAAGCCTGGTCAATCCTGGAATTCAACTTGACTGACAATTATTACCCCCCAGGAGCAGCACTCGCGCTCATTCCATTTTTGTGGAGCGGTCCAGATTTTTGGCCGGCGCTGTATTTCTACTATGCACTCTCATCCATGATTTATTTTGAAATTTGCAAATTTGTTCCAAATAAGAAGTTCAGGATTGCGGCCCTAGCGGCCCTACCGGCAAACACCTACTTAACTTGGCTTTGCTTAACTTCAGCTGATCAAGTTGTAGAGCTTCTCACGCTACTTCTATTTGGCCTCTTCGCATTACGTAAGAGATTTGCCCTAGCACTTCTCTCTGGATTTCTACTTAGTTTCACTCGTCCCGCATATTGGGTTGTCTTCATTCTCATTATCTTCCTTATGGCGCGCGAGAAGCGAAACTCAGAGAGCAAACCTCGTAACTATTTGAGGCAAGGCGCAGCAGTGTGGGTGCTCTTCGCCGTACTTGCCTTCAATAAAGTTGTCTTTGGCTCTGTGAACCTCGCATCTTCTAGCGGAGACACGATCTACTTTTCTCATCAGAAATTTCATTATCTCTCCCTTCCTAAATTTGACATGGATGTACTGCTTAAGAACGGTCCAAGTACTAAGCCAGAAGTAGTTGCAGATTCATCCGATCGCCTCAACTTTATTGAAGATTACAAGACAAGAGCTGCTTTCATAAGTATCTTGGAAAATCCACAACGTTTCTTGTTTGCGCAGATGCAAAAAGTCGATTCATACTTCTTCCCAATCCAGAAAATCCCACATCTCCCAGGGCAATATGAGCTAGCTGAAGACGAAAAGAGCATATTGATTGGCGATGAGAGGCTGACTTGGTCGCTCACGATTGGCTACATAATCTTTGCGATGTATCGCGCAATTTGGATGCTGCTATTTGCGGGAACATTAGTTTGGCTCGGACTTCTAATTTTCTCACGAGGAAATTTCAATAGAGCTGAAAAATATTTGCTTTTACCCTATCTAGCAGGAATTGTTCCCGGTTTTCTTTATTACGTGGAGACTAGATTCAAAATTTGTTCGGAGCTATTGGCCATACCCTTACACCTAATCGCTTTGCACTCTTTAAAGGAGCTTGCGAAGTCAATGAAACTTAGAAGTTCTGTCTCTAGAAATGATTAGGTTTTGATTTTTCGAATCGCAATCGTTGGCGCTGGCCCCGCAGGGTATTTTGCTGCTCAAGCTCTACAGAATCTTC
>RGYL01000112.1 GCA_010032085.1 Actinomycetota bacterium | reverse complement strand
GCGTTATCCATTGCCATTCCGACTGCGGGTACGAATACCTCTTCCATTTTTCCTCCGAGTTTTCTTTAGAAGGGACCTACTGCGAACTTGCCATTCAAAGTCGTATTTCCATTTAGATATCCGAGAACATCCTTAACGCCCCACGCCATCAATCTTGGTCCAGCGCTCTGGGAATACCAGGCGATGTGTGGCGACATGATTAAGTTGGGAGCTGACCGGAGTGGGGAATCTGCTTGAAGAGGCTCTTTTTCAAAGACATCAAGGCCAGCGCCATCAAGATGCCCCGACTTTAAAGCAGCGACGAGCGCATCCTCATCGATCAAGCCACCGCGAGAAACATTTACCAATATTGCGCCGGGGCGAAGTGTTGCTAACTCTTTTGCCCCAATCATGTGATGAGTACTCTTCATATAAGGCGCATGCAAAGAAACAATCTCAGAGCGCTTTAACAATTCATCTAGCGAAGCGACTAGTTCGACCCCAGGCAAAGATTTTATGGCTGGATCAAAACCGATGATCTCTTTAAATAATGGTTTTGCTTTTTCAATAAGTGATTGGCCAATCCGGCCACAGCCAACAACGCCAAGAGTTGTATCTTGTAGCGATGTAATTCGTGCGGTCTTTGGAGCGGGAATCCACTCGCCGGCTTGAATACCTTTATTTGCTTGGAATAGTCCACGATGTAGCGCCATGATCATGGCAAGAGCGTGATTGGCGACTTCATTAAATGCGTAAGTCGGTTGAAAGATAACTGGGGTACGCCGCGCTTCGGCAGCGGCTAGATCAATATTGTCGAGACCAACTCCGAGACGACCGATGCAACGAACAGATTTGGGCAACGCTGCAATTTTCTCAGCCGTTAATTTGTGAAGCGCCACGATAATTGCATCGCAACCTTCAGTTCCAGCAACGAGTGATTCGATGGTCTCGGTATCGACCTCCTGGTAAGTGAAGCCCAGCTCCTTGGAGAGATCTGCTACCCAAGTGGTGCTACTTGAAGTTCCGGTTCCAAATGCGAGCTTCATACCCCTCCTAATCGAACTGCGTTTACTGTATACAATCCGAGCCGTTATAGATAGGGTTTCTTGAAAGATTTTGCGAGAAAGGTTTACTCCGTGCCACTTCCATTACCCAGGCCAAATAAGGTCATCGCTGTTGGACTTAACTATCGTGACCATGCCAAAGAGGCAAACGTTCCAGTTCCCACAACTCCGGTCTTATTTACAAAGTGGACTACATCACTTATCGGAGATGGTGAATCAATAATCATCCCTAAGGGTGTAACCCAGACAGATTGGGAGGCGGAGCTCGCTGTTGTAATTGGAAAGCGCGCGTCAAGAGTTTCAGAAAGTGAGGCGATGAATTACGTCTCGGGCTACACCTGCATGAATGATGTCACCGACCGCGAAGCCCAATCCAAAGATGGCCAATGGGTTCGAAGCAAGTCCTATGACACATTCGGTCCAATCGGTCCGCGCATCGTTTCACCCTCTGAAATTGGGGATCCGCATAATCTAAAAATTGAAGCTCGCCTTAATGGCAAGACGATGCAATCAAGTAACACCAGCAATTTGGTTTTCAACATCCCATTTCTAATCGCCTACATCAGCGCCCGAGTAACCCTTGAGCCCGGTGATGTAATCACAACCGGAACTCCTCATGGGGTTGGAACTTTCTGGAACCCCCCAATCTTTATGAAGGATGGCGATGTAATTGAGATCGAGATCGAGAAGATTGGAATATTGAAGAACACAGTAAGGGCTGAGTAGCAAAAGATGAGTTTCAAGGGCTCATCGTTACCACTCGCCCTAATTACCGGTGGCGCGAATGGAATTGGCCTTGCCACCGCGCGCCAACTCGCAAAGGATGGCTACGACCTATTTCTCATCGATAAAGATCAAGCAAATCTTGAAGTTGCAGTAGCTGAGTTAAAGCAGAGCGGTAAGAAAGTCGAATCCCTAGCCCTAGATCTATCCGACGCTGTTGCAACCGAGAAGGCGATCATTGATTTACTCAAGGAAATTGAGGTAGATGCCCTCGTAAATAATGCCGGGCTCGGCTTTGCCCGAACCGTTGCCCAGACCACTCTTGATGAGTGGGATCTAACCTTTGCGGTAAATATCCGCGCCCAATACCTGTTCTGTAAGCACATCGTCCCCCAGATGATTGCCCGAGGTGGTGGCGCGATAGTCAATGTTGCATCGGCAGGAGCGCTTGTGGGATTGAAGAATCGTGTTGCTTATTGCTCTTCAAAAGCTGCCGTTGTCGGATTAACTCGCTGTATCGCAGCCGATCATGCGATGGAAGGTATTCGAATAAACGCGATCGCACCCGGAACAGTAGATTCAACTTGGATTGGAAGAATTCTTGCTGATGATCCAGATCCCGTCGCTCGGCGCAAGATGATGGAAGCGCGCCAACTCGACGGCAAAATGGGAACTCCGGAAGAAGTTGCATACGGAATTGCATTTCTTCTCTCCAAAGAGGGACGTTTTGTAAATGGAAGTGTCTTTTCCATGGATGCGGGATTGACTGCGGTCTGATGACTTCCGCAAGTAAC
>RGYL01000111.1 GCA_010032085.1 Actinomycetota bacterium | reverse complement strand
CGTATTCATGGGCGATTTCCCGTTGATGACTCCACGCGGAACTTTCGTAATTAACGGAACCGAGCGCGTTGTTGTCTCACAGCTAGTTCGTTCTCCCGGCGTTTATTTCGAGCGCACAGTAGAGAAGACTGCTGATAAAGATATCTACTCATCAAAAATCATTCCAAGCCGCGGTGCATGGCTTGAGTTTGAAATTGATAAGAAAGATTTCGTCGCTGTACGTATCGATCGTAAGCGTAAGCAATCTGTAACCGTCTTCTTGAAGGCCCTTGGTTGGACCAACGACCAAATCCTTGAAGAGTTCGGCGAATACGATTCCATGAAAGAAACGCTCGCTAAGGACACCGTCACAACCCAAGATGAAGCGTTACTAGATATTTATCGCAAGATGCGTCCCGGTGAGCCTCCTACGAAGGAAGCGGCCCAGAACCTCATCGAGAACCTATATTTCAATCCAAAGCGCTATGACTTGGCCAAGGTCGGACGCTTCAAATTGAATAAGAAACTCGGTATCGAGCTAGAACTTGGTAAGAACCTTCTTGCAATCGATGACATCGTCGGAACTATTCGTTACCTCGTTGCGCTACATAAGGGCGAGGCGCTTATCGATCTAGGTAAGCAAGTTCGTGTTGAGATTGACGATATCGATCACTTTGGAAATCGTCGCCTTCGCACTGTTGGTGAATTGATCCAGAATCAAGTTCGCGTCGGTCTATCTCGTATGGAGCGCGTTGTTCGTGAGCGTATGACAACTCAAGATGTTGAGGCGATTACTCCACAGACACTTATCAATATCCGTCCAATTACTGCGGCGATCAAAGAGTTCTTCGGAACTTCACAACTCTCCCAGTTCATGGATCAGACAAATCCAATTTCTGGTCTTACACATAAGCGACGTCTCTCAGCGCTCGGACCTGGCGGTCTATCTCGTGATCGCGCTGGCTTCGAAGTTCGTGACGTACATCCATCTCACTATGGTCGTATGTGCCCGATCGAAACTCCTGAAGGTCCAAACATCGGACTTATTGGTTCGCTTGCAACATATGCACGTATCACACCATTTGGTTTCGTTGAGACTCCATATCGCAAAGTTGTAAATGGAAAGGTAACCGACCAAGTCGATTACCTAACCGCTGATGAGGAAGATGAGCACATCATCGCCCAGGCAAATGCGCCACTAACCGAAGACAATCGTTTCGCAGAATCTCGCGTTCTCGTACGTCGTCGTGGTGGCGAAGTTGAGAACATTCCAGCTGAAGAAGTTGATTACATGGATGTCTCGCCACGTCAGATGGTTTCCGTTGCTACCGCGATGATTCCATTCCTTGAGCACGATGATGCAAACCGCGCGCTTATGGGTGCGAACATGATGCGTCAGGCTGTGCCGCTACTTCGCGCTGAGTCGCCTTTTGTCGGAACCGGTATGGAATACCGCGCTGCCGTTGATGCTGGCGATGTAGTTACCGCGGTCCGCGGTGGCGTAGTCACCGAAGTTGCTTCCGATCGCGTCGTAATCAAGAGCGATGATGGCGAAGTTGATACTTATGACGAGACCGTAATCCAGAAGTTCATCCGCTCAAACCAGGGAACTTCGCGGAATATGCGCGTTCTTGTTAATGAGGGCGAGAAGATTTCAGCTGGCCAAGTAATTGTTGATGGTCCATCAACCCAAAATGGTGAGATGGCGCTTGGCAAGAACCTCTTGGTCGCGTTCATGTCATGGGAAGGCCACAACTACGAGGATGCGATCATCCTCTCCCAGCGCCTTGTCCAAGATGATGTTCTAACTTCGATTCATATTGAAGAGTATGAAGTTGATGCTCGTGATACGAAGCTTGGTGCTGAAGAAATCACTCGCGATATTCCGAATGTCTCTGAAGAAGTCCTTGCTGACCTCGATGAGCGCGGCATTATCCGTATCGGTGCTGATGTTGTTCCCGGCGATATCTTGGTTGGAAAGGTAACTCCAAAGGGAGAAACCGAACTAACTCCAGAAGAGCGTTTGCTCCGTGCCATCTTCGGTGAGAAGGCGCGCGAAGTTCGCGATACCTCTCTAAAGGTTCCCCACGGTGAAGGTGGAAAGGTAATCGGCGTAAAGATCTTTGATCTTGAAGATGGTTATGACTTATCTGCCGGCGTTAACCAAGTTGTTCGCGTCTATGTCGCCCAGAAACGAAAGATTCAAGATGGTGACAAGCTTGCCGGACGCCACGGCAATAAGGGCGTTATCGCAAAGATTCTTCCAGTTGAAGATATGCCATTCCTTGCCGATGGAACTCCAGTCGATGTTGTTCTAAATCCACTTGGTGTTCCTGGTCGTATGAATGTCGGACAGGTTCTTGAGACTCACTTAGGTTGGGTTGCAAAGAGCGGTTGGCAGGTAGAGAAGACCAATGAGAAGTGGAGCGAGCGTCTTTCAAATATCGGCGCACTTTCCGCATCTTCTGGCACTCGCGTCGCCACCCCAGTCTTTGATGGCGCTCTAGAAGATGAGATTCATGGTCTTCTTGAATCAACGCTTCCAAATGCTGATGGAAACCGTCTTGTAAGTAAGGATGGAAAGGCGCAACTATTTGATG
>RGYL01000012.1 GCA_010032085.1 Actinomycetota bacterium | reverse complement strand
ATCTCCGTCTTGATCGACAAGTCGCTGTAAAGATAATGCACCCCCATCTTGCCCAGGATGAGAAATTTGTGGAACGTTTTATCCGCGAGGCCAAAGCAGCAGCTTCCCTTTCACATCCCAACATCGTCGCGGTTCTAGATCAAGGTTGGAATCAGGGCGGTACTCCCTGTGTTTTTATTGTTATGGAGCTAATTGAAGGCGCCACTTTACGAGATTATTTGATTGAACAAGGGCGAATGACAATAGAGAAAGTTCTACCGATAATCATGCCGGTCGCAAGTGCGCTCGCAGCTGCACACAAATTAGGAATAGTTCATCGCGATATAAAGCCAGAAAACATCTTGGTATCGAAAGAGGGCCGGGTAAAGATTGCGGATTTTGGATTAGCACGTGGCGCTCTGCTTGGAAGTACGATGACTGCAGAGTCAAGTGTAATTCTTGGAAGTGTTTCTTACTTATCCCCCGAACAGGTTCAACGCGGTATTGCCGATGCTCGAAGTGATGTCTACTCACTCGGAATAGTTTTATTTGAATTACTTACGGGGCAAAAGCCTTACCAAGGTGAAGATCTTGTGCAGATAGCAATTCGACATGTCAATGATCGAGTCCCTGCCCCATCAACACTCAATAGCGCAATCACCCCGGAGGTTGATGAACTGGTTTTGCAGGCTACTGATGTCGATCCTGATAAGCGACCTGCCGATGGCGGTGCGCTTCTTGAAAAATTGCGAATCCTCTCGGAGAAGTTAGATCCAAGAAAGCGACAATTGAGTCTTGAATTAGACCTTCCGCCAATTCCTTTAAAGGGGCCGGTGCGGGAGCGCTCCAAGCCGAGTCGAAAAGAGCAGGCTAAACCAATAACTGAGGTATCGGGAGAGAGTGAAATGGCAAAGGAAAAGAGAAAAGAAAAAGCTAAGTCGAGCCGTAGCGTCTCCCCGCGTGTTCAACGTAATCGAAGGATTGCGGCACTCATCGCTCTCATTCTCATTGCAACAACTTGGTATGTGATTTCCGGACCAGGATCAAAAGTTCAAATTCCTTCTCTAGCCGGGTATACGGTCAAGGGAGCTAAAGCTGAGCTTGCAGATTTAGGAATTAATTTGGAGATTGGTAAAGAGGAATTTAGCGAGGATGTTGGCGAAGGGAAAATTATTAGTTCATCACCTGCAGGTGGTGGACGCGTGGATCCAAATGGAGTTGTAACAGTTACCGTCTCTAAGGGTAAAGAGCGCTTCATCATTCCTGACCTAAAAGGACTGAAGCCGGAGGTTGCACAAGAATTGATTGAAGAGAGCAAACTTGTAGTTGCGGAAATAGTCGAGGAATTCTCTAGTGAAATTGGTAAAGGTCTTATTCTGCGAACTTCTCCGGTGAGTGGCGAGCGAGTCAAGCGTGAAACTTCGCTGACTCTTTATGTCTCAAAAGGCGTTGAGCAATTAGCCTTAGGTGAATATAAGGGTAAAAGCGGCGAGCAGGCGCTTAATGAGCTAGCGGAAGCTGGTTTTGATGTTGAGACCAAATATATATTTAGTGAGGATTTACCTCCAGGTGTAGTTATTTCTCAAACTCCGGGAAGCGGCGACGCGGATAAAGGTAGCAAGGTAATTCTTATTGTTTCAAAAGGAACCGAGTATGTATTTATTCCGAAGAATCTCTTCGCGCAGAGTGAAGCGACCGCTGTGGCGGCACTCAAGGATCTTGAATTGAAAGTCACAGTCAAAAAGGTGGGAACAAAGAAGAATAAAGTCGTAACCAATGTCGTACCTAAGGTGGGTAGTAAAGTGAAACGTGGCTCGACTGTGACAATCACAGTAGGGTGAGGCGGTGAGCAAAAACTCCAAACCTCGTATTGGTGCACATGTCCCGACTTCAGGCGGGATGGCAAAGCGATCTATCCAATATGCAACCACGATAAAGGCTGAGGCAATACAGGTATTTGCCTCAAATCCGCGCGGTTGGGCAATGCCAGATCCAAATCCTGAGGCAGATGAAGCGTTTCGGGTAAAAGCTGCAGAACTCGATATCGAAACATATGTACACGCGCCCTTTCTGATTAATCTCGGCTCGCCAACTGAAGCGACTTATAAAAACTCAGTTGCTTCAACCGCATACTCTTTGAAGCGCGGACGAGAAATTGGCGCTCTTGGAGTTGTAATACATACCGGCTCTGCTGTTGATGAGACTCATGTGCCTAAAGCCTGGAAACAGATCAAGACAGGAGTAATGCCGGTTCTTGAAAAACTTAAAGATAATGATCCTTGGTTGCTCCTTGAGCCAACGGCTGGACAGGGCCAATCCCTCGTTAAGAAATTAGATGATCTAATTAATTACTTTGAAGCTCTCGAATGGCACCCCAAAGTGGGCGTCTGTCTTGATACCTGCCATGTTTTTGCCGCTGGTCATGACATTAAGTCCAAAGGTGGAATGAAAGCTACTATCGATCTATTAGTTGAGATTGCGGATAAAAAACGAATTCAACTCATTCACGCAAATGATTCTATGGATGTCCTTGGATCACTAAAGGATCGTCACGCTAACTTAGGTGAAGGTGAAATTGGAACGAAACCTTTTGAAGAATTACTACAACACCCCGCAATAGTAAATGCGCCCTTAATCCTCGAGACGCCTGGGGAAGAACCTGAACATGGCCGCGAAGTCGCACTGCTAAAGAAAATGAGAGCTAAATAGTGCCGATTCTCTTAGCGCCTTGGGCGCTACTTGCTGTAGCTGCTATGTGGGGCATCTCCTTTGTGTGGATGAAAGACATTCTTGATCAACAAGATGTCTATAGCTTTCTTCTTTCGCGTTTCGTAGTAGCAGCTCTCGTTATGTTCCTTGTTAATCCCAAAATGATTACTCGACTTAACCGCGAAATTCTCACTAAAGGCTCGATCATTGGTGCAGTTCTGGGACTTGGTTACATATTTCAAACACTGGGTCTTGATCGAACCACCCCCGCTATAACTGGATTTATTACCGGTCTTTATGTCGTGCTTACTCCCCTGATTTCTGCATTTGTTCTAAAAGAAAAACTCACGACGATGGCATGGTTCTATATTTGCTTGGCAACTATTGGTCTTGCCGTGCTTTCTGTTTCAGGATGGTCTATTGGTACCGGAGAATTCTTTGTTCTTATTTCAGCATTTCTCTTTGCTGCTCATATTCTTCTGTTAAGCCAATGGAGCAAGAAATTTGATGCTTACGCACTTACTTTCGTCCAATTAGCGACCTGTGCCCTAGTTTCATTTGTGCCCGCCTCGGTTAATGGATTCGTGGCTCCTCCGGATACGCAGGTTTGGGCAGTCATCTTATTTACTGCCATATTCGCAACATTCTTTGCCTTTGTTATCCAGACCTGGGCCCAGGCCCGAATATCTGCAACCAAAGTCGCAGTGATATTGACTATGGAAGTTGTTTTCGCCGCTCTCTTCTCAGTTGCACTCGGCGCTGAGCCACTAACTTTACGAATAATCCTTGGTGGAAGTATGGTTCTCATTGCCATGATCATGATTGTTCAGCCTAAAGTAACTCCGGTATCCAATGATCGTTGATCTTCGATCGGACACCGTTACTCGCCCATCGCAGGAGATGCGTGCGGCGATGATGAGCGCTGAAGTTGGTGATGATGTTTATAGTGATGATCCCACCGTTAATTCACTAGAAGATCGGGTAGCAAAATTATTTGGTAAAGAGGCCGCTATTTTTACTCCAAGCGGTTCACTCGCCAATCAACTTGCTATCCGCACTCTTGTTAAGCCTGGTGAAGAACTCATATGCGAGAGCAATTCGCATATTGTTAGAGCAGAACTTGGCGCTGGTGCGACATTCAGCGGCATCACTACAAGAACGTGGAGCGCGAATCGCGGGATGTTAGCCGCCGATGAAGCCTTGGAGCTTGCTCGTCCGGACTCTGGTCCATATTTGGTTTCCACTACAGCAATAGCCGTTGAAAATACCCATAATTTTGGTGGCGGAACCGTTCAGCCAATTGATGAGATAAAGCGTCTCGCTAGCACCGCTAACTCTATGGGCGTTAAATTGCATCTTGATGGAGCAAGGATTTGGAATGCTCATGTTGCATCCAAAGTTTCACTCCTTGAGTATGGAAAATATTTTGAAACTGTGAGTGTTTGTCTATCAAAAGGTCTCGGTGCGCCTATCGGCTCATTGATGATCTCGACAAAGGAGCGCGTTACAACAGCTCGGGTCTGGCGTAAACGTTATGGCGCTGGAATGCGCCAAGTTGGAATTCTTGCTGCTGCGGGCCACTTCGCTCTTGATCGGAATATCGAGCGACTCGAAGATGATCATGCCCGAGCTAAGAAATTAGCAATTGCCTGTAATTCGATTGTGGCATCTACGGTGAATCCAGCAGAGATTGAGACAAATATTGTGGGTCTTGACCTGACTGGCTCTAGTTGGAATGCCGGTGAATTTGCCGTAAAGGCAAAAGAGTCAGGAGTCTGGGTAGGCGCGCTTGGCCCCAAATATGTTCGCTTAGTAACTCACCTTGATGTTGATGATGCTGGAATTGAAAAAGCAAGTGCTGTGCTCAAGGATTTACTTGAGCGCGCCTTCATGTCTAAGTAACCACTCTTTTACTTCCAGCCCATAAGCATAATTTCCCAGCGCTCCCCCAGTCTTAACAATCCGATGACAGGGAACAACGAGTGCGATTAGGTTCCTTGCACACGCACTTCCAGCCGCACGGACTGCATCAGCAGAGCCAGCGCGCTTTGCTAACTCGCCATAAGAGATAGTTTTACCTGGGGAGACTTTGCGCATTGCTTTCCAAGCTGATTGCGAGAATCGCTCTCCTGGTTGCCGGACTGATATCCCATCTAAAGCTTTTAAGTCTCCGTTTAGGTAATCTTCTAGTAGATCAGTAATTATTGGGATGCGTTTTACATCATTAAATTCTCTCTTCTGATCATCGCTTAATAATTGGCTTGATAACTCCTTGAAATTGGAAAACCCTGATGCAAGTAATTGATGATCATGAGAAATTAAATGGAGTGTGCCGATTGGGGTTTTTATAGTCGAGCGGCTCAGCACGCTGTGAGCCTACGCCTCAAGGTGAAGAGGGAAAAGAGGGCTATTTGTTATCGCGGAGCATCTCGGCTACTAGAAATGCTAACTCAAGGGATTGGGTGTGGTTCAGTCTCGGGTCACAGGCAGTTTCATAGCGTGTAGCCAAATCTTCATGGGAAATCTCAGCCGCTCCACCAACACATTCAGTTACATCATCCCCGGTAAGTTCAATGTGTATTCCGCCTGGATGGGTGCCCTTGGATAGATGGACTTCAAAGAAGCCCTTAACTTCATCTAGTACTTCATCAAAGCTACGAGTTTTAAAACCGGTAGGTGATTCGTAAGTATTTCCATGCATCGGATCACATACCCAGAGAACACTTCTACCGCTCTTCTTTACTGCTTCAACTAAAGGCGGGAGAACTGTGCGAATATTTTTTGCGCCCATCCTCGTAATAAATGTAAGTCGTCCAGGTTCTTCATCGGGATTTAGAACCTCCATCAACTTGAGCATCTCATCGATGGTGGTCTTTGGTCCAAGTTTTACTCCGATTGGATTCTTAACTTTCTTGGCGAAATCAATATGCGCTCCATCTAGTTGGCGAGTGCGTTCACCAATCCAGATAAAGTGGGCTGAGACATCATAAGCAAGGCCCGTTCTTGAATCGATTCTTGTCAGCGCCTTTTCGTACTCAAGAATTAGCGCTTCATGGGAAGAGTAAAAATCGACAGTTTTGAATTCCTCCGGATTGATCCCAGCCGAACGCATGAAGTCAAGGGCTCGACCAATTTCCTTCGCGAGCGCTTCGTACCTAGCGCCAGCCGATGAATCTTTAACAAAACCTTTATTCCACTCATGTACCAAACGAAGATCGGCAAAACCACCTTGAGTAAATGCACGAACCAAATTCAAAGTTGCCGAAGAGGTGTGATAAACCTTTACTAGTCTTGTCGGATCTGGGGTGCGCGCTGATGGAGTGAACTCAAGATCATTGACCGCATCGCCTCGATAAGCGGGAAGCGTTACATCGCCGCGTTTTTCCATGTCATTACTTCTAGGTTTAGCGAATTGCCCAGCCATTCGGCCAACTTTTATAACGGGCATACTCGCGCCATATTGCAAAACCGCAGCCATCTGCAGAATTGTCTTGATTCGATTCCTTATTGAATCGGCGGTTGCTCCAGCGAAAGTTTCTGCGCAATCCCCGCCTTGTAGCCAAAATGCTTCACCACGCGCAGCCTGGGCAACTTTCGCTTTGAGATTGTCGCATTCACCAGCAAAAACCAGAGGCGGAAGAGTACGTAACTCTTTTATTGCGCTCTCAAGTTTTACTTTATCCGGCCAATTTGGTTGCTGCGCCGCAACTAAAGAGGTATCGAAGAGGCTCTCGATTGGGGAGGTCATAGGAGCAAGGTTAGGTAAGTGCGCCCACGCGGCGCTACTTGATTAACCGAAAAAGACTTCCGCTTCAGCGAGTAGGCGTGGATCGACTGTCTTTAGCTTCTCGGTCGCAGAGGCGAGCGGCACGCGCTTTATCTCAGTTCCGTGAAGCGCGACCATCTTGCCCCAATCGCTCTCATGCGCTGCAGTAATCGCGTGAATTCCAAATCTTGTAGCAAGGACTCGATCAAATGCAGTTGGGGTTCCGCCTCGTTGAATATGTCCAAGAATTGAGGTGCGCGCTTCGGCTCCAGTTCTTGTCTCAATCTCCTTAGCCAACCACTCGCCAATTCCTGAGAGCTTCACATGGCCAAATGCATCAAGTGAACCATCTTTTGTAACGAGAGTGCCATCTTTCGGAAGTGCACCTTCGGCTACCACAACAATTGGGGCATATGACTGTTGGAATCTAGATTCGACCAGCTTGCAAACTTTCTCGATATCAAATGGAACTTCAGGAATCAGAATGCAGGATGCACCTCCGGCTAAACCTGAGTGAAGGGCAATCCACCCAGCATGACGGCCCATCACTTCAACAATCAAGGCGCGATGATGTGATTCTGCAGTTGTGTGCAGGCGGTCGATTGCTTCTACGGCGATATTTACCGCGGTATCAAATCCAAAGGTGTAATCAGTGTTATTCAAATCATTATCGATTGTCTTGGGGACACCAATAACCTTCACTCCTAAAGCATCCAATTTTGTAGCAACTCCGAGCGTATCTTCGCCGCCAATTGCAATTAACGCATCAACATTCATTTTCGCGAGATTTTCTTTTATTCGCTCTACACCATTTTCAATCTTGAATGGATTTGTTCTTGAAGATCCAAGGATGGTGCCGCCTCGTGGCAAGATGCCACGGGTTGCCTTTATATTCAAAGGCATAGTCAATCCCTCAAGCGGACCCTTCCAGCCATCACGGAAACCGATGAACTCGTAGCCATACTCTTTCTCGCCTTTGCGGACGACTGCACGAATAACTGCATTAAGACCTGGGCAGTCACCACCACCGGTTAGAACTCCGAAACGCATACCTTTACTTCTTTCGATTGCTAAAAGGATTGATCAACTCTGATCCAGAGCGAAATTCTACCCCTACCCCGATACTCTTTTAGTGATGGCTAAGTCCCTTATTTATCTCGCTCATGACAATCTCAATCGCCATAAAGGCGCGCTCAAATTGGCCAACCCGAAAATTCATGAAGTTCTCTTTGTTGAAAGCCAAGCGATGCTAAATGGTGCGCGTTGGCATAAACAACGACTATTTTTCTTGATTTCAGCTGCACGCCACTTTGCCGAAGTTCTCCGTAAAGAGGGTTTTACCGTCCACTATTTGAAATCAAAAAATACCGCAGCTGGGATTAAGCAGATGTCTGGTGAATTTACGGAAGTAATAGCCGCCGAACCTTCTTCATACCGCTTAAGAGACTCGTTGCACAAAATCGGAGTTAAGTTTGTCGAGAATGATTTCTTCCTTACCTCAAGAAGCGACTTCATTAATTGGGCGCAATCGCAGAAATCTCTAAAACTTGAGAATTTTTATCGTTGGCAACGCAAGCGCCTCAATATCTTGATGGCTGGAGATGAACCAGAAGGTGGAGCATGGAATTTTGATGAAGAGAATCGTCTGCCACCACCAAAACTCGGTTACAAGTGGCCAAAGTATCCGCATCATGAGCGAGATGAGATTGATAACGCGGTAATTGCTGAGTTGAGTGCACTAAAGCTAACCGGCGAGCTCGTAGATACGACTTGGGGAACTACAAGGGCGGCTGCGCTCCGACAATTAGATAACTTTCTATCTCACTCATTTAAAGACTTTGGACCACTTGAGGATGCAATGACCACGGAATCTTGGGCGGTGCACCACTCACTTTTAAGCACTTACTTAAATGTCGGATTGATAACCGCGGATGAGGTCGTTTCCGAGGCAATGAAGCGATATCGCAAAGGTGGAATTCCAATTTCATCTTGCGAGGGGTTCATCCGTCAAATAATCGGTTGGCGTGAGTATATAAATGGGATTTACTGGTTCTTCGGTAGCGAATATCGCGATTCCAATACTTTAGACTCTAAACGAGAATTACTTCCACTCTTCACCGATTCGAAAAGCACCAAGATGCGTTGCGTATCAGAGACTGTTGCGCAAATTGAGCAGCGAGCTTGGGTTCATCACATCCCCCGATTGATGATCTTGAGTAATCTCGCCGCCCTCGCAGATGTTAATCCGGCCCGCTTCTTATCTTGGATGCGTGAAGTATTTATAGATGCCACAGACTGGGTGATGGTCCCAAATGTGATTGGAATGAGCATGCATGCCGATGGCGGAAGGATGTCCACAAAACCTTACATTGCTGGAGGTTCATATATCTCACGTATGTCCAACTACTGTGGCGATTGTTCATATAACCCCAAGACGAGAACTGAAAATGACTCCTGCCCTTTTACTACGCTGTATTGGCATTACCTCGCCCGAAATGGCGAGCGCTTTAAGAAGAATCATCGGATGTTTCAGCAGTTAAATGGGATGAAGAAGTTAAGTGATCTTGAGGCAACGGTAAAGCGGGGCGATTTCGTTATCCAAGCTTTGGAGCGCGGCGAAATTTAACGAGTGACAGTAACTCCTTTACCGACCACTACAACTCCACCTTCAGATACGGTAAAGCGCTCTCTATCCCTTTCCAAGTTGATTCCAATTTGTGCGCCTGGCTCCACAATCACACTCTTATCAAGGATTGCATTCTTCACATGAGCCCCATCGCCAATTCGAACCTGCGGCATCAAAACAGAACCTTCGACTTTGGCATCACGACCTACAAGGACATCATATGAAGCCACAGTTCTGTGCATCTCTCCGCCAGCAATAATTGATCCAGCTCCAACTACAGAATCAAAGGCGATACCGCGCTCAGAGAATTTCGCGGGTGGCAAAGATGGTGGATTGGTGAGAATTGGCCAATTACGATTGTAAAGATTGAAAATTGGATGGACTGATACAAGATCCATATGCGCTTCAAAATATGAATCAATAGTTCCTACATCGCGCCAATAACCTTTATCTCGTTCCGTCTCTCCCGGAACTACGTTATTTGCGAAGTCATAAGCCTTTGCCAATCCAGCTTTAGTCATATTTGGGATTATGTTTCCGCCTAAATCATGGCGACTATCCACATCTTCTGAGTCAAGTATCAGCGCCTCTTCCATCGCATCGCGGCGGAATATGTAATTACCCATAGAGACGAGAGCTAGTTCGGGATGGCCGGGCATTGCTGGTGGATCTTTGGGCTTCTCGTGAAAAGCCTTTATGGTCAAGCCATCTTCGGCAAGTTCGATAACTCCAAAATTAGAAGCCTCGCTTCGTTTAACGCGAATCGCGGCAACCGTCACTCCTGCGCCAGTTTGGAGATGTTGCTGATACATCTGATCAGGATTCATGCGATAAACGTGATCCGCGCCGAAAACAATCACATGTTTGGGATTCTCGTCATGAATTAAATTGAAGTTCTGCAAGATAGCATCGGCGCTTCCGGTATACCAACGCGGTCCAAGACGTTGTTGCGCCGGAACTGGCGTAATGTAATTGCCGAGAAGGGTAGACATCCGCCAGGTTGTCGTGATGTGCCGATCGAGTGAGTGTGACTTATATTGAGTAAGAACAGCGATACGCAAGAATCCTGCGTTGACAAGATTTGAGAGTACGAAATCCACTAGCCGATAAGAGCCGCCAAATGGGACTGCGGGTTTTGCGCGATCTGCGGTAAGTGGCATCAATCGTTTTCCTTCGCCACCTGCTAGCACTATTCCTAGTGGGAGATCTAAGCGCGCCATGAGCGAACGATACTCTTGCTTCATGAGTAGCGGGAAGGACTTATCAGTCGCAGTCCTCACCAAGGAGTGGCCGCCGGCAATATACGGCGGAGCCGGAGTTCATGTATCAAATTTGGTTACAGCCCTTAACGCAACTGGAATCGTTAGGTGCCAAGTTAGCTGTTTTGGTGCCCCGCGACCAGACGCATCTGCCTATGAACTAAACGAACCACTCACAAAAATAAATCCAGCCCTGCAAACGCTATTGATTGATAGCGATATGGCGATGAATTTGAAGGAAGTTTCATTAGTTCATTCTCATACTTGGTATGCAAATTTCGCCGGGTACTTAGCAAGCAAGATTTATTCAATTCCTCATGTAGTAACGGCGCACTCATTGGAGCCACTTAGACCGTGGAAGGCCGAACAACTCGGTGGCGGCTATGTGATTTCATCGTGGGTCGAGAAGACCGCATACGAGAGCGCCTCGGCCATTATTTCTGTAAGTGATGGAATGAGAGCCGACATAATCAATGCTTATCCCAAAGTTGACCCAAGCAAGATAATTACAATTCGAAATGGAATTGATACCGAAAAATTCAAACCTACTAATAATGAAAAGGTGCTCAAGAAGTATGGGGTTAGTGGACCGTTCGCAATCTTCGTTGGGCGAATTACTCGACAGAAAGGATTGGCACATTTACTTCGGGCTTGGAAGTTAGTGGATCCAAGATTCGCCATAGTGATCGCTGCGGGTAGCGCGGATGAGCCAGTAATCGGTGCGGAGGTAGAGCAACTCATCTCCGAGTTGCAGAAGAGTCGCTCAAATGTTCATTGGATTAAAGAGATGTTGCCGCACGATGAATTAGTGGCGCTCTTAAGCGCAGCACAAGTATTTGCCTGTCCTTCAATCTATGAACCACTTGGAATAGTCAATCTCGAGGCTATGGCATGTGAGACTGCAGTAGTTGCGTCATCTGTGGGTGGCATTCCAGAAGTAGTATCAGATGGAGAAACGGGTTACTTAGTAAAGCTAAGTCAAGATAGTTCGCAATTTGAAGCGGAATTTGCAGGTGCGCTAAATAAAGTTCTAAGTGATGAATCTCTCGCCCAAAAATTGGGCGCTGCCGGGCGTAATCGTGTTGTTGCTGAATTTGGTTGGGATAAAGTTGCACGCACAACTATTGATCTATATCGGAGTCTTATTTAATGTCGCGTCGCGGTTGGTTCCTCTTTTCTCTTGTGGGACTCCTATGGGGAGTTCCGTATCTCTTTATGAAGGTCGCGGTCGAAGAGTTATCCGTTCCCATGATTGTCTTTTCGCGTCTAGTCATTGGGGCGTGTTTATTGATTCCGCTGGCGCTACGTGAGGGAACGTTAAGGGGCGCTTTCAAATATTGGCGCTATATCGCTCTTTACGCAG
Source organism: Actinomycetota bacterium (assembly GCA_010032085.1). Classification (GTDB taxonomy): domain Bacteria; phylum Actinomycetota; class Actinomycetes; order Nanopelagicales; family Nanopelagicaceae; genus MAG-120802. The sequence continues at coordinate 1,979 of RGYL01000012.1, read as the reverse complement.
TACTCGAGATGGTGATTCCTTGGACGCTAATTACGAACTCTCAAATTTCTCTTTCATCTGGAGTTGTAGCACTGCTCGTGGCAACTGTTCCAATTTGGGCAACTCTGTTTGCTCATCACTCTGGAGATTCAACGGCCGCGCACCGCACTAGAATTTTTGGAATAGCAATTGGCTTGCTTGGCATTTCGCTGATTGTCGGAATTGAAAGCGTCTCTGACTTTACGAATTTTCTTGCGCTCGCCCAAGTTTTAGTGGCGGCCGCGTCATATGCGTGGGCGGTAAATATGATCACTCGAAAAGCACCGGGGACTTCTGGACTTGCTATAAATGGAATTGCGATGACAATCTCATCGGTTATCTTTGCGCCGTTTGCGCTTCAAAGTTGGCCAAGTGAGATGCCCTCAACTGAGGTAATTCTCTCAACTCTTGGACTTGGAGTTGTCTGTAGTGGATTGGCATTCTGGGTCTTCTTCTTGGTGCTGGCTGAGATTGGCCCAGCGCGCGCCTCACTTGTTGTCTATCCCAATACTGCGGTCGCTGTCCTACTCGGAATTTTGATTCTACGTGAGGAAATTACCCTCGCTCTGGCAATTGGTTTGCCATTAGTTCTTGCTGGCTCTTACCTCGCAAGTAGAAAACCAACGTCCCAACCAATTCCGGTCTAATTACCCAATAAACCTAACTTTGATAGCGCCTTGGGATCACGCTGCCAATTTGGCATAACCTTTACGTGTAAGGATAGAAAAACTTTCTTTCCTAATTTCTTCTCAATCTCTTTTCTCGCGCGCGTTCCCACATCCTTTAGATTCGCTCCTTTTGCACCAATGATTATCGCCTTTTGACTCTCGCGCTCCACGATTATGGAGGCGTGCACATCAAATAACTCTTTGCCCTCACGAGCCTTGAAATCATCAATTAGCACCGCAATTGAGTGAGGCACCTCCTCAAAGAGCCCCTCAATTACTGATTCTCTGATGAACTCCGCTAAGACTTTTTCGATTTCTTGATCAGAGCGCATATCAATTGGGTAAAACGCGGGCCCTTCAGGCGCATGCTTTATTAACAAATCTAAAAGTAATTGGATTTGGGTATCTGTAAATGCGGAAAGTGGAACGATCTCATCCCACTCAAACCCGGCACGTTTAGCTAGTTCTGCAGCGCTCATTAGCTGTTTCGGTAGCGCACCCTTATCGGCCATATCAATCATGGTGATGGCACATATTTTCTTGCCCACCTTATTGCTAGAAAGTTGGCGGGCAATATAAAGATCTCCTTCGCCAATCTCTTCAATCGCAGGGATGCATTGGATTGCGATATCAATATCTTCTAAGTTCTCACGCACTACCTGATTTAGCGCATCACCTAAAGAAGTCTTAGGTTTATGTAAACCCGGGGTATCCACAATCACTAGTTGAGCATCGTCGGTTGAGACTATTCCTCGAATTGCACCTCGTGTGGTGTTGGGATGATGAGATGTGATCGCAATCTTTTCGCCAACTAGCGTGTTAATTAAAGTTGATTTGCCGGTATTTGGGCGACCTACTATCGAGATAAAGGCTGACTTATGCGGCATCACCGCAAAGGGTACATGTAGTTGAATTTATAAGTTCCATCGCATCAGAAACTGATGTGACTATCTCAGCCCGACGAGTACCAATCAAACGATGACATCCATCACTCGATGGGGAATTGATTGGTCCTGGGACTGCGAGCACTAAGCGCATTAGCTCGGCAGCATCATGTGCAGTTCTAAGTGAACCACTTCTAAACGCTGCCTCAACGATTATGGTGGCCTTAGAGAGCGCAGCGATAAGGCGATTGCGCGTTAAGAATCGTTCGGGTCGAGCCCGCTCATTAGGCATCACCTCAGAAACGAGGGATCCACTCTCCAGGATTTCCTCGAATAATCGTTCATTTCCAGCTGGATAGCGAACGCTTATCCCAGATGCCAAGACTGCTGTAGTAACTCCTTCTGCTGC
>RGYL01000110.1 GCA_010032085.1 Actinomycetota bacterium | reverse complement strand
AGTGTTAAAGCCGCGTCGCCCCTCGCTAAAGATCTTCGCGGTCGAACCTGCCGCATCGCCGATCCTTAATGGTGGCAAACCTGGTGGCCATCCAATTCAAGGAATTGGTCCAAATTTCATTCCGCCAATCTTGGATCGCGGCGTATATGACGAAGTAATTGATGTCGAGGCTGATGATGCTGTGAAGTATGCAAGAAGGGCTGCGGCAGAAGAAGGAATACTTGCTGGAATTTCTGCCGGCGCAGCGCTTTGGGCCGCCTCACAAGTTGCAAAGCGAGAAGAATTTGATGGCAAGAATATTGTTGTAATCATTCCCTCTTTTGGCGAGCGCTATCTCTCAACAATTCTCTATAAAGATTTAATGGATGCTTAAGCGATGATACGAATAATTGAAGATCTCGATACCGCGTTGCAGAGAGATCCATCAGCGCGCAGTCGACTAGAGGTCGCGTTGAGCTTTCCCGGCGTCCACGCGGTCTGGGGTTACCGAATCGCTCACTATTTGTGGCGAAAAAGGTTAAAACTCTTGGCGCGACTTTATGCGAACTGGGTTCGAACTGTGACCGGTATCGAGATCCATCCAGCTGCAAAGATCGGTAGAAGATTCTTTATCGATCACGGCATGGGAGTTGTTATTGGCGAGACTGCAATTATTGGCGATGATGTGATGATTTATCACGATGTCACTCTCGGCTCAACAAAGTTCATGCGGGGTAAGCGCCATCCGAATATTGAAAATGGAGTTGTTATTGGGGCGGGCGCTCGAGTGCTCGGACCAATAACGGTAGGCGAGGGAGCGCGGATAGGGGCAAATAGCGTGGTCACCCGCGATGTTCCCGCACGGACCAACCAAGATGAGAGCGAGCTTTTCGCGATTTAACATCGCCGTAATGAAGCTAGGGCAATATCCCGGCCATGGTTCCCCAAGAAAGTGGCAACGCGCCTTCATCAAAGCAAGAAGAGTTTGTTCTTCGCACACTAGAAGAGCGTGACATTCGCTTTGTGCGACTCTGGTTCACAGATGTCCTTGGTTATTTGAAATCAGTTGCAATCGCGCCCCCTGAGTTGGAGAACGCCTTTGCCGAAGGAATCGGTTTTGATGGCTCAGCAATTGAAGGTTTTGCCCGCGGAACTGAGTCAGATATGTTGGCAAAACCCGATGCTTCTACATTTTCGGTTCTGCCTTGGCGGACTGCAAAACCTGGGGCAGCGCGAATTTTCTGTGACATTGTCATGCCGGATGGAAAGCCTTCGCCATCGGATCCACGCCAAGTCTTGAAGCGAGTTTTAAATAGAGCTGCGGATTTAGGTTTCACTTGTTACACCCACCCAGAAATTGAATTCTTCTTATTTAAAGAGGCGCCACAACCTGGAGTAAAACCAGTCCCAATTGATTCAAGCGGCTACTTTGATCAGACACCAGCAGCTCTCGGACATGACTTCCGGCGCCAGGCAATCACACTTTTAGAAGCAACTGGAGTCTCCGTTGAATTTAGCCATCACGAAGGCGCTCCAGGTCAACAAGAGATTGATCTTCGCTACGCCGATGCCTTAAGCACCGCAGATAACATCATGACTTTCCGGCACATCATTAAAGAAGTGGCGCTTGATCAAGGCGTATTCGCTTCATTCATGCCGAAGCCATTTACCGAATTTCCGGGCTCAGGAATGCATACGCACTTCTCGCTATTTAAGGGCGAGCAGAATGCCTTTTATCAAGAGGGTCGCGAAGACCAACTATCCGATACAGCAAGATCATTTATTGCTGGCGTCGTAACTCATGCCCCAGAATTAATTGCAGTCACAAACCAATGGGTAAATTCCTATAAGCGACTTCATGGCGGAGGTGAGGCGCCAGCACGAATTAATTGGGGTAAAGAGAATCGCGATGCGCTTATCCGAATTCCGATGTACAAACCAAAGAAAGAGAATTCAACTCGGATCGAATTTCGCGCCCCTGACTCCGCATGTAATCCATACCTAGCCTTTGCAGTCACTATCGCTGCTGGACTTCGCGGGATTGAGGCGGGCTATAAGTTGGAGAAAGGATTTGATAAGCCGCTTCCAAGAGATTTGAATGAGGCGATTGCTGCCATGGAGAAGAGTGAGTTAGTGCGCGAAATTCTCGGTGAGCATGTTTTCGAATACTTCCTTCGCAACAAGCGGGCTGAGTGGGAGGAATACCGTCGCCAGGTCACCGCGTATGAATTGGACCGGTATTTGCCAGTCCTGTAAGGCCCGGCTAATCTTTAACTCATGTTGCGCAGCGATAACTCAACTCTCGCACTGCTACTGGGTGCCCTCCTTCTTCGCTGCCGCGGCGAGGCCTACTAGTCCGGTCTCCTCGCTGCGGGGTTAGTCGCCACCGGCACAAACCAATTCCGAGCGAAGGAGAAAAAAAGTGAGTTTTCCGAATCAAGTTTCATCCTCGATGCCCAAGCATCGTTATTCATCATTTGTCCCAATCGAATTACCCGATCGAACCTGGCCATCTAAGAAAATGAGTAAAGCACCGAAGTGGTGCTCAGTCGACCTACGTGATGGCAACCAAGCGCTAATCGATCCGATGGATGTACCTCGCAAGTTAGCGATGTTCAAGCTTTTAGTTGAGATGGGCTACAAGGAAATCGAAGTTGGTTT
>RGYL01000109.1 GCA_010032085.1 Actinomycetota bacterium | reverse complement strand
ACACCTAATATGTCTTCGGCTTTGGGCTTCTGGGGGTCTGGTGACTTATTAGCGTCACCTTTCATAATAAATCCGTTTTCAATATCCCCTCCAATAATCCTGTGAGAGAAAACCGCTACCTTCTCACCATTAAAACGTTTGGCTTGGTAGGCAACTACATCTTGTAATTGAGGTTCTTTTTTAGTAACTGGAACGGTAAGGATTACATCTCCTACATTGATCGCTGGTGCCATAGATCCGGTTAAAACAATTCGAGCTTTAACATTCCCAGTAAAGGAAAGACCTGCGAAAACCATAAGTAGTATTGCAACTACATATCCAGAAATGCTTATAGCTTTCTTTGCACCAACATACTTTGGCTTCGAAGCCTCAACTTGAACCTCAGGGGCTGCATCAACTAGTTGCGCTGCCACAATCTCCTGTACTCCTTGGCTAGAAATAAACACAGATCGTTCTTCACCTACCGAAGTCAACGTTACAAGTATGTTTGCATCAGATTCTGGCAGTGGTCCTTCTAGCCACAGTAAATTCTCACTATTTTCCCGAAAAATCGGCTGGTGCGAACTCATTTGGCTAACCAGTCTGAAAAACTAGCTATTCACTAATCCGTTAGTAATTCCGGAAGTTCCAAGAACTCTTGCTGCACCAAATGCATCGGCTTGAGTTTCAATAGTAATTTTATCAAAGTTTTCAAGTGACATAAGTATTGTGCCTTCGGAGACTACTGAAATTGTGAATGCACCCGCGGAAGTATTAGCAGTTTTTGATCCCGGGGTAACTGCTGACAAATAAGCAACCTTGCATGGAGACTCGAAGATAGTAGAGCTTAAACTCAGTAGAGCTCCACCTAATGACGCTCTATCTGAATCTGAGTCACCTTTCTTTTTCTGGCAATCTGTGGAGTCTGTTCGCTTAGATGAATCGAACGCACGGTAAGTATTTGTATCTGTAGTCCAGAACACAGTTGGGGTTGATAACGTCGATGTATCCTTCTTAGCTATTTCTTGGCGGGTGTCGCTTCCATCTTTATAAACAGAAAGGACAAAATTTAAGTTATTGCAAGCAGCCGGAATACCGCTCACGGTAATCCCACCTACTGCAAAAGTGTTCGTTGAGGACTTGAAGGTTGAGAATGGCTTAAGAGTTAGAGTTGTAACGCTACCACCACAGTAAACAGTGCGCTGAACTCCTTGACCAAACTCTGTAGGGGTTACGGAATTGTTGAGCGTGATGTTTGCGGCAAAGGTTGAGCCGATGCCAAGTACTGCAACAAGTAGCCCAGCACCCATAAACATCTTTAAACTCTTTTTGCCGCGTGGACCACGTCCCGTTGAAGTATTTAGGTTAAGTAGTGACATTATTTCTCTCCCCTTTAAGAATCTCGTGAAACAAGTGTGAAGTAGGTAATGTCTGATGGTGCTTTTGTGAATGGAATCGTAAAAGCCCAGTCACCAGATCCACTTGCTTGAATTGGAATTAAAAAACTCAATGTGCTACCAGATGCAGCTGTTGCGCATGTAGCTGTTGTTGTTCCAGAGCTTCCACCGGTATAAGAAACAGTGGGGAAAGATCCAACTGAGTCTGGATTAAGTTCTGCACATGTATATGCAGCTGTTGAACCACCAGTGCCGCGGAATAACTGAATATCAAAAGTTTTGCCTCCACAGCCTGCTCCAGCGCTAGATGCAGTGGCAGTGGCACCGTTTACAGCTGAAATTGCAAGGGAAGTCAAGAAGAAGGTAGGTGTACTTGAAACTACTGTCATTGTAGTGCGCGGAACAACTGATATTGATTGATCACAAGCTGCTACCAAACTAACGCCCTGGCCTAAGGCAACAGGAACGTCACTATTTATCGTAATAGTGCTGGAAGCAAATGCTGTGCTAATTCCAAAAAGAGCTGCCACAAAGCCAACAGTTAAATAACCCTTTGATGACTTCTTACGTTTCGGCGCAGATGTTGACGCCTCTTCAAAACGTAATATTTCCATGTGTGCTCCTTTGTGCTGTTATTCGGTTAGTGGAAGTTAAACACTTTGTAATAGATGTGTCACTTAGTGGTCGGTCAAATCCGTGTATTACCCGAATGCTCATAAAGACTTAAATGCTTGAGCTTTGAATAATCAGGCTGGAAACATCAGTAGCAAGAATTGCTGGTTGAGTAAATGTGACGGTGTAGGTTGCGGTAGAAGAGTTATAACTGAGTGAGTGATAGGAATTGCTTACCGATAGAGAAACAACCTTTTTAGAGCTTACTGCCAGATCAAAATCAGCTTCGGCATTACTTCCAATTACACATGCTTTCTGACTACACAAGAATTTCTGCCTATCGGTTCTATAAAGCGGCAGAACTGATCCATTTGAACTTCGGGCGCCGATACTAAACTTAGTGCTACTACATTTAGTTACATCAAGGCCATCAATTGTGATTCCAGTAAGTGCTGAGTAGCCGGCTGGTGCGCCATTAGACCCAGTTTCTCCAGCAACTAGATTGAGTTGAATCCAATTATCACAAGCTTTGATTAAGTAGACCCCTTGGGCAAACTCAGTGTTTTTTTCCGAAGCACCAATACTTATCCCAGCAGCTAAAACACTGCCAATGCTGGTGGCAAAAATGACAATTGTCCCCAAATAAACTCTAA
>RGYL01000108.1 GCA_010032085.1 Actinomycetota bacterium | reverse complement strand
ACTTTGTTTGAAGAGCGAGACCATTTGTAAAGATCATTTAAGTGAAGCAATAAATCGCGGCGATTTAGTTTTGAACTATGTAGAGAGTCAAAAGCCCCCAGCATCAAAAGCGCTTCGGCTATCGGCTTACTTACGCCGGAGCGTTGGACGAAGTCGGCAAGATCTAAGAATGGCCTTGCTTTTATTATTGAATCAACCTCGTTAGCACTTATTCCGCTCACATCAGAGAGGGCGATTCGAATCGAGTAACCGCTAACTTCATCTCCTTCTACTCGATAACTCCGATCAGAGCGATTTACATCAATCGGAGCAATCGCTATTGCGCATTGGCGCACCTCATCGAGTATCAATCGCTTTGGGTACATACCGGGATCATGGGTTAATACCCCGGCAAGAAATGGGGCTGGGTAATGGGTCTTTAGCCAGGCGGATTGGTAGGTGGGCAGAGCGAAGGCAGCGGCATGGGCTTTGCAGAATCCAAATGAAGCAAAGGCGCGCAATACATCCCAGACCTCGGTTACTACAGTTAATGAATAACCTCGCGCAATCGCATTCGGAAAAAACCAATCACAGATTATTTGTTGGCTCTCTCTATCCCCCAGCGCCCTTCGCTTCTCATCCGCTTCGGCTAGCGATACCCCAGTCATCGTCGCAATGATCTCGATTACCTGTTCATGAAATACGACTACCCCTTCGGTATCGCTCAATATTGGAGCTAGATCAGGATGGATTAGCGAGCGCGGCTTCCAACCTTGGCGACTATTTAGAAACGGGGTGATCATGTCGCTCTTTACCGGACCAGGGCGAAAGAGTGAGATATCGATTATCAAATCATTGAAAGTTTCCGGGGCGAACTTTCCTACTAATTCACGCTGTCCGGGGCTCTCGATTTGGAATAGACCGAGAGTTTTAGTGGATTGGATTAATTTAAAGGTAGCGGGGTCATCAAGTGGGATTGTGTCTAGATTCAATCTCTTCTCAGCTACCCGCTCTATCTCACTTACTGCGTAGGCAAGTGCGGATTGCATCCGTACGCCGAGAATATCTAGCTTTAATAATCCAATCGCCTCCACATCATCTTTATCCCATTGGACCATCGGATATCCACTTGCATTTTTCTCAATCGGAGCGCGGTCATATAAACCGATATCAGATAGAACTACCGCACATGGATGCATCGCAAGATTCCTAGGTAGACCATCAAGTCGCTCGGCAAGACCTAGTGCCATCTTCCAAGTTGGAGAGGTGAGATTTAGATTCTTAAGTTCGGGAAGATTCTCTAGTGATCTAGTTATATTCCGCGCTCTTACATGAGGTAATGATTTTGCTACTAGATCTATCTCCATCGGCGGTAAGGCAAGGGCGGCTCCGACATCGCGGATAGCGTGGCGAGCGCGGTAGGTATCAAACATCGCTACTGTTGCAGCTCGCTCTTTATAGAAATCAAAGACCTGGTCGTAGATCTCAAGTCGCCGTGCTGATTCAACATCGATATCTATATCGGGAAGTGCGGCGCGAAGTGGTGAACAGAATCGCTCCATTAATAACCCAAGTGAGAGCGGCTCGACTCCAGAGATGCCCAATAGATGACATACCAGTGATCCAGCGCCACTTCCCCTAGCAGCAACTCTTATCCCAGAACTTCGGGCTCGATCAGTCACATCAGCAACTGTTAAAAAATATGATTCATAACCAAGGGTTGCGATGATCTTCAACTCTTTATCGAGTCGCTCTAGAACATCGGCGCGCGCCTTCCCGTAACGCCAACCTATTCCGGCATAACAACGCTCTCTTAGTAGCCTTGCTAGATCACTCTTTGTGGCCGCGCCAACAACGCCTGGTTCAGGTAGATGGATTGAGCCAATTCCAATATCGCGCTCTGCTGATAATTGGGCCATTTCTGCCCACTCTTGAGTTGTTTTAAGTAGCGCCCTGCCATTTCGCTCACCGGCTGCTCGGGCTATCAACTCGGCCAGATGCGCCATCTCCTTACTGCTTTTAAGGAATGCCTCGGCATTCTTTCGCTCCACCACATTCTTATGAAGTGGCAGAAGATTGCGCGTTGCATCTAGAACATCTGCGATTGGAGCATCGATAGCTTCTTTCATCCGTACCGCATTACTTAGAAGAGCCGGCAGATCGTTATCTCTAGCAAAACCAAGTACACGTGCCGCATGGGCGGTAGAGCGGATTCCTTCGCTCTCTAAATGAGAGACGCATTCGAGCGCTTGGGATTTAAAAAGCTCTCTCGTTTTATTAAATATTGCTAGCGCCTTATCGTGACGGCGCGATGCCAGCGCCCGACTTACTTCTGAGTTTGGGCCATGAAGTAGTAATAAATTATTGGTGTACTCATGATTTGATTTAAAGAAATCAGAATTTGGGATTAATCCTAAACTTTTGATATTTGTAACTAATCGGACTAATGAACTCCAGGAACCTGGGGTTGCTAATACGGTAAGTCGAGATTGGTTTTCATATTCGATATCGACTCCGATTATTGGAGTTATTGAATTTGCTTTACAGCTAGTTGCAAAACGAATTGCGCCAGCAAGTGTGTCGCGATCAGTAAGTGCAAGAGCGCTCATTTCCAATTCGCAGGCTTTAGCGACTAAATCATCCGGCAGGGTTGTGCCATATTTAAATGAGTAGCCACTTGCTACATGTAAATGCGTGAAGCTCATTTAAGCGGAGGCAGATCTT
>RGYL01000107.1 GCA_010032085.1 Actinomycetota bacterium | reverse complement strand
ACTTCAGGAACACAAACATACACAGGTGCAGTTACTTTAGGGGCTGCAACAACACTTACAACAACAAATAGTCAAATCACTTTTAGCAGCACAGTTGATGGAGCTTATGGACTAACAGCAAGTGTGGGTACATCAGAAGTACAATTTGATGGAGTTGTTGGAGGAGGAACTGGTTTAGGCGCAATATCAATCACAGGAGCTCTTGATCTTAATGCTGCAATTACAAATGCTACTTCTCTTTCAGTATCAACTACATCAGATATAGGTGCAAATATTACAACTTCAGGAGATATAACATTAACAGGCAACGTTAACGTCTCTGCCGATGTTACCGTACAAAGTGGTGCAAAAACAACTTACACAACTTACACAGCTTATACAGTTCCAACTGGCGTAACAGCTATTACTATAACTGCAATTGGAGGAGCGGGTGGAAGAGGTGGAAATGATGGAGGCAATACAGGAGGTCTTACTGGACCGGTTGGTTCTTTAACAGCAACATTTAGTGTAACCGCTGGTGATATAATTTATATTTTCCCGGGTTCTGGCGGAAGTCAAGGACAAGATTCTTCAGGCTCAGCAGCTGGTGGAGCAGGAGGAACAAACACTGCTGGAATTGGTTCAGGAGGAACAGGAGGAAAAGCAGGAACAACAGGTAGCTCAGGTGGTGGTGGTGGTGGTGGAGCAGCAACAATTGTAACAAAAAATATTGCATCACCAACAACTTCATCTGCAATGCTTATAGCAGGCGGAGGTGGTGGAGGTGGTGGATCTGGAAATAATACAATTTGTCCAAGTGCATGCGCTGGACAAGATAGCGGTAATTATCAATCTGCAGGAACCTATAATGGTCAAAATGGATATAACTACTCTAATTTAGGAACTAACGGAGGCGGAATTGGATATGGAGCTAGTAGCAATGGAAATTATGATGGAGGAGCATCTGGAGGAGGCGGTGGAGGTTTATTAGGAGGATTATCAAATTTAGCAGTATTTAATAGTAATGAATGGACTGGTCGAGGTGGTAACCGTGGTAGCAACGGTGCAGCTAATAGTTTTTCAACTACTTCTTTAAGTAGCTCTTCAACAACAAGAACGAGCGGTCAAGTTGGTGAAGTTCAACTTAATTCTGGTGGCGGAACAATAACTTTTGGCGGAACAGTTAATGGAGCAAAAAATTTAACAGTTGATGCTACAAGCGGAACAGTTATTTATAGTAATACTGTTGGAAATAGTGCTCCTCTTACAAGTCTTAACACTACAGGCGCAACAGCAATTACTTTAAATGGAGCTGCTGTAACAACTACAGGTTCACAAACTTTTACAGGTCCTATAACTTTAGGAACCACAACAACAACATTAACAACAACAAACAGTCCATTAATTCTTGGTGGTGATGTTACTAAAGCGGCAGTAACTGGAAATCTTACCGTAAGTGTTGGTAGCGGAAGTGTATCTGCAAATGGAACATTAGGATCTAATACTACAAGACTTGGAGATATCTCTATTACAAATACTGGAACGGTAACTTTATCTGGAACAGTTTATTCAAATTCATTTACAAAATCGGGTGATTCAGTAACAACTATAAATGGTTCTTTAATTGATACCTCAACTACACAATCTTTTGGTGGAAAAGTTTTTTTAGGAGGAAATACTACTCTTAATTCTTCAGGCAATATTTCTGTAACGGGTGCAATTTATAATTCAAGTCAATCAAATCTAACAATTACTGCAAATGCGAGCAATGTAAGTTTACTTGGTAATTTAGCAATAGGCGCAACCTCGGGCGATCCAACGCCTGTGGGTGACGTTACGATTACTACAACAGGTAATGTTACATTTGGAACTTCTGGTGGAACATTAGTTAGTAATTATGCAAATAGTTTAAATATTACAGCTGCTCAATTTAATATTTATGGAGATACTACTACATCATTAGGGTCAGGAGTTATTTCTTCATGTCAAAGTCTAACCGGAGCATGTTTGGTTGCAGGTTCAACTTTTAATGTTTCCTCAACTAGTTCGATTTCAGGAAAAATAAATGGTACCGCTTCTATTACAAAATCTGGAGCTGGTACATTAACATTATCTGGAGCTAATACTTACACTGGTGCTACTACAATAAGTGCTGGTACATTAACGGTATCAGGAACATTAGCGGATACTACTGCTGTTACAGTTGATAATGGAACAACTTATAATGTGAATGCATCAGATACCATTGGATCCCTTGCAGGAGCTGGAACTGTTTCAACAAGCACAGTTGGAGCAAAAATTTTAACAAGTGGTGGAGACAATACTTCAACAACATTTAGTGGAGTTATTCAAAATGGATCAGGCGCTTTATCTTTAACTAAATCAGGATCAGGAAATTTAACTTTATCCGGTGCTAACACATACACAGGCGCTACTACAATAAGCGCTGGTACATTAACGGTATCTGGAAGTTTATCAGACTCTACAGCAGTTTCGGTTTCAAGCGGAGCAACTTATGCTCTTTCAGCAAGTGATACCATTGGATCTATTGCTGGAGCTGGAACCGTATCATTAAGCTCATACACTTTAACTGCAGGGGGAGATAATACTTCAACTACAGTTTCAGGATCAATTACTGGAACAGGTGGAGCACTTACTAAAACTGGATCAGGTACTTTAACATTATCAGGCAACAACTCATACACTGGCGCTACCACAATATCTGCAGGAGCATTAAGAGCATCCCATAACA
>RGYL01000106.1 GCA_010032085.1 Actinomycetota bacterium | reverse complement strand
CCGCCAGGTGGATCTAAACCATCTCCGCGAGAGAGCGACCTTTCTCCTGAAGAAGTGGAAGAAGTACTTGAGTTAATTTCAACCGGTAGAAAAACGCGTACTCCAGTAGTGATGCCGGAGCGGCTTCGTGCAAGATCATGGAAATCCATGGAAGAAGTGATTCTTCGACTTGAATATTCACTTGGCTGGGAAGGCGCAGGTTGGAAAGTCGGTGCAGCTAGCCTTGATGTTAGAAAAGCTGAGAACATCCCCAGCCCTTCTCCGGGAAGGCTATTTGTTCGGTCCATAATGAATAGTCCTGCAGAAGTTCCCTCTGAGTTCTTTGTTAATTACAGGTTATGTGAATGCGAGTTTGCTTTTCAGCTCGGCCAAGATTTCCCGGTCCGAGATAAGGAGTACAGCGAGTCCGATATACGGGCAGGTATCGAGTATTTGGCGCCGGTGATTGAGATTGGTGATTCCGTATTTGAAGATTGGTACAGCCTTAGTGGCTACTTTGGTGGCATGTATGACAATGCCGGTGGTGCTGCATTTGTTATTGGAAATAAAGTGAAGGACTGGATGGAGATCGATCTTCCTAATTCAAATCTTGATCTTTATGTGAACGATTACTACATCAAATCAGGCAAGGGTTTTCAAGCAATGGGCCATCCCGTAACTAGCCTTACTTGGATGGTTAATTGGGTCAGAGAGCGCGGTAGGGCGGTGTACGCCGGGGAGTGGGTTAGTACTGGCACCTGTACCGGACATTGCTTTGTACAAGTTGGTGATTTAGTTAGCGTGGACTTTACAGATTTGGGCTTGGTAGAAGCTCGCTTTGTCTGACATTTTCAAATTTGCCCTCTTATTAAAATGTAATTGAGAGCAGAGCGTGATGAACTAGGGAGTCTGCGAGAGGTCAGCAAGTAGATAGTTAACGCCTTGTGGCATCTATTCATCTTGAAAAATTATCAAAGTTCTACGGCAAAACTGTTGGAATCAAAGAAGTCAGTTTTGATGTAAATCCGGGCGAAGTATTCGGGATCTTGGGACCTAATGGTGCAGGTAAAACTACCGCGATACGGACCATTCTTGGCCTAATTCGCGCCAGCTCTGGGGTCGCAACAATATTGGGCCAGGATGCGCTCACTCCGAACAAGGATTTGCGACGCAATATCGGCTACCTACCAGGCATTGCTGCAACTTACGATCGATACACCGCAAGGGGTTACCTTCAATTTTTGGCGGAGATGAGAGGTCTCTCTTTAGATTCAAGGATTGAAAGTTTGGCGAAGAGAATAGATCTCGCACTTGATATTCATATTCACGATCTTTCAAAGGGAAATAGACAGAAAGTTAGCCTTATACAAGCATTTATGCACAATCCAAAGGTTCTCTGCTTGGATGAACCGACAAGTGGACTTGACCCTTTGGTGCAACGTGAATTCGAAAAGATTTTGCAAGAAGCAAAGAGTGCAGGTGCGGCAGTAATTCTTTCTTCTCATGTTCTAAGTGAGGTGGAGCATCTTGCTGATCGAATTGCAATTTTTTTTCAAGGTCGGATTCTTGTCGTTGATGAGATAGCAGCGCTAAAGGGGCGGGCACGGCATCGAATCGAGTTCACATTTCCAGAAGAGATAAAAGTTGAAAAATTTGGGAGATTTGAAAATGTATCTGAAATGTTTGCAGAAAGAGAGCGAATAAGGTGCGTAGTTAAAGGCTCGCAGAAAGAGTTACTCCGACGAGCCGTCGAACTTGGTGCAACAGAAGTTCGAACTGAAGAGTCTTCGCTAGAAGAAATATTCTTGGACTTGGTCGGTTCACAGTGATTGCCCTTTACCGAAAGACCTGGCGCGATCATTGGCGAAGTTTGCTAGCTTGGGCATTCACATTAATCACAATGATCTCTCTTCAAATGTCCATCTACCCAAGCATCTCCGAGAATAAAACGGCGCTTCAAGGTTTTCTCGAAAGCTATCCCGAGGCCATAAGGAAGATATTTAGAATGCAGGATTACACCTCTGGTCCAGGATTCTTAAGCACCGAGCTATACAGCATGATGATTCCATTAGTTCTAATTGCGGTTGGTGGAACTTGGGGAGCTGCAGCAACAGCGGAGGAAGAAGATGAAGGAACGGCCGACCTACTTCTCACGCTTCCGATTTCTAGAGTTCAGATTATGGTTGCGAAGATCTCTGCAACCGTTTCCGTTGTCATCGTCCTCGGGTTCCTTGCATTCTTAAACATAATCGCCCTTCGAGGTCCGGTTGAGATGGAAATTGAAGATAAGGCTCTCTTGGCGGGAACGCTTTCATCTATCTCGATTGGCTTTTTCTTTACCGGAGTGGCTTTCTTGATAGGTTCTTATAGTCGAAGAAAAGGCGCAGCTATTGGTTTTGTCACGGGTCTTGCACTCATTACATTTCTAATTTACTCACTCTCTGCACTTGTTGATAACTTTGATTCAATTGAGCCGTACAACCCGATGGAGTGGGGTTTAAAAGGACAACCACTTTTCAATGGTTTTGATGGTGGAGGCAATCTCAAACTCCTCATTGGAGGACTTGTTTTCTTGGTTTTATCAATTCTTAAATTCGATAAAAAAGATATAAGCACGCCGTGATAATGAGCGTGAATTAAGTGGATTAGGTGATACATGGGGAGTGAGGTAACCTCTCCGTATTGATGCGCTTGCATCAACTCGAAATAGCTCGAATTTATCGAGCTTATATGTAAGTCTTACCTTTTCGTACCAACGTCAAGTC
>RGYL01000105.1 GCA_010032085.1 Actinomycetota bacterium | reverse complement strand
CTTGAGGCTTTGGGAAAAAAAGATGATGAGTTATTAAAAATAGCTATAGAACTTGAAAAAATTGCTCTAAATGATGACTATTTTGTTCAAAAAAAACTATACCCTAATATAGATTTTTATTCTGGAATAACACTTAGTGCCATGGGTTTTCCAACTGAAATGTTTGTTGTTCTATTTGCTGTTGCAAGGACGTCTGGATGGATTGCTCATTGGAAAGAAATGTACTCTGATCCAAGTAATAAATTAAATAGACCTCGACAATTATACGCCGGATCAACTAAAAGAGACTTTTTAGATATCAATAAAAGATAAATACTACTCAACAATATAATTTGATATTTTTTCAAGACTATCAGGAACAATTATTGTCTCTAAAATTTTAGTATATTGCGCGACTACTTCATTTCTTAATGATTCATCATCTATAAATTCTTTAACCTTTTTGTAAATAACATCTGAATTACATTTTTCTTGAATTAATTCAGGTATTATTTCTTTCTGAGCAATAATATTTAAAATATTGCCAAATTTTGTCTTAATAAAAGGTTTAATTAACAAATAGTTCAACCAAGATGTTTTGTAGACAACAATTAGTGGACATTTATTTTTACAAATATCAAGTGTGATTGTTCCTGATTTAGAAACACTTAAAATTGAATTTTGAATATAAAAATTTTTATCACTTTCGGTTGTAGTAATCATAAAGTTACTAATCCCAGATTTTTGTAAATAATTAGTAATTAAATTTTTATTATTTTCAATAGTTGGAAAATGAAAAATAAAATTAGAATTTAAATTTATTTTTCTCATTACTTCAATAAATATAGGCATAAATATTTTTAACTCTGAATTTCGACTGCCCGGGCACAGTGTAAAATACTTCTTATTATTTGATTGTTTTATTTCATTTATTTTAAAAACAGAAAAATCAAAAAAAGGATGTCCAACGAATGAATTTTTTACAACCCCGTCAAAATATTTTTTTTCAAAAGGAAAAAGTAAAAGTAAATGATCTATAAACTTATATAGAACTTTTTTTCTGTTTTCTCGCCAAGCCCAAACATGTGGAGCTACTAAGTGTACAGTTTTAATTTTATTATTTTTATTTTTAATTTTTTTTAAAATTCGAAATGTAAAGTCAGGAGAATCAACAGAAAGTATAGTATCTGGATTAAATTCTAAAATTTTTTTAATTGCATAATCAATTCTTTTTTTTATAGCAAATATATTCTTAATCACATCAAGAAAACCCATGTATGAAATTTCGGAAATATCAAAAATGCAGCTTATATTTTGTAATTTTAGATTATCTCCACCAATTGCCAAAAATTTTATATTTGTATCTTTTTTCTTAATTTCATTAATTATTAAAGCAGCTATTTTATCTCCTGATGGTTCACCGGTAATAATAAATATTTTTTTAGACAATTATATTGATGTAATAAAAAAATTGTTTCTTATTGTTGTATCTATAATTCTTTTTTTATCTAAAAGAATATTTTTATTTCTTTTTAAAGCGATACCTTTAATATTAGCCTTTATGCAGTTTTGAACAGTTTTAAAACCTATTGTAGGTAAATCAACTCGGAGATCTTGATTGCTTTTTGGAAATTTAATTAAAATGGATTTTTGTTTTAAATTATATTTCTTTCTTAAAAATGAGGCTCTTTTAATAGTTTTATCTGTGCCTTCTGGTCCTTCTATTGCTAAAACAAAACCATCATTTATTATTACAGTCTGACCAATATCAAATTTACTTAGACTCTTAATTATTTTAACCCCTTTTTCAATAGTACTTTTGTCCTTATAACTTACCTGAACATTGTTAATAAGCTTATCTTTAAAAATTAACTCTGGAGTGAATTTCATACTATTTAAGACTTGTATCTTATTTTCTTTAAAAATTTTAATTACTTCTTTCAAAATGCTTCCGTCTCCTTTTCTGAAAGCAACGTATAATCTTTTGTAATATTTTATGGATCTAAAATTAAAATCACTCAATGAAAAGTGCTGTCGGCCGCCATTATCTGACAAACAAATCGAAAAAATTGCAAAAAGTGCGGCTTCATATACACCCGATAAACCCGATTTACCCAATATTTCAGATTGGGGAGAACCGTTGAATTTGGATGAAGTCAAGCATGCACCATCAATCACGCGAGGCAGGCTGGGGAGTTGATTTAGGAGATCCCGTTCAGCGGCAACGGACACAGTGGTCAGCGGCAAGGTCAGCAAAGGCCGCGCAAGGCACAAAGCGCCCGTTCCGGTGTTGGCAGCAGAGAACGTGACAGACGCCACGTTGGAGACGCCAGTGTCGCCCGATGCCAAAGGCAGGAAAGGCCCGTAGTTGTTGGCTGCCGTGCCGCTGTGGCTGATGTGGCCTGCGATAGCCGAGCCGGTCATCGCCACCGTCACCGGAAGGCTGCGACCCGAGGTTGGCGTGGTGTTACTGTAGGACAGCGAAATGTTCTGCGCTGTCGCGCCAGCAGCGGCGGTCTGCGCCCAGAATAAACGGCATCCGGCCCCGTTGGTGTAGCGCAGCGTGGGTGTGCCCGTCAGCGTTTGCGCCACGGCTGAGTTATTTGTGATACCGGGCCAGTAACCCTGCAAGTCCACCAGCATCAACTGTGCCGGAACGCCCGTGGCAACGGAAGTGATGGCCGACACATTCAGAACGTGCTTGGTGTCTGGACTGACGTTGCCGCCGTTGGGTAAGCCGAAGATTTGCGTGCCGTTGCCGGTGGTTTCCGTACAGGTTGT
>RGYL01000104.1 GCA_010032085.1 Actinomycetota bacterium | reverse complement strand
TCGTACTCGGCCGCACTTTCAAATGGGCAGACACTCGAATTTGATTCAGTTGTGCTTGCCTTAGGAAATAGCGATTCAATCGTGCCGGAGACATTCAAGGATCTTCCCAACTCAAAAGAGGTAGTTAGGGATATTTGGCGTGAAGGTTTGAGTGCCACATTTGATCGAGTTGCTGTGATTGGTACGGGGCTCACTTTCTATGACATTGCGCTCTCAATTTTGCGCGATCGTCCCAGCGCCACTATTCATGGAATTTCTCGAAATGGACTGCTACCAAGGCCCCATCTAAAGCACCGAGTACCAGCACTTCCAGTACCGGCACATGTTCGCGAGAGCGCAGGCGCAATCCGCAATTACCTGACCTCAATGGGCGATAAGTGGCGCGAGGCGCAAGATGGAATTCGCCATGATCTACAAGAAATTTGGGCGAGATTCCCAGAATCCGAGAAGAAAATCTTTGTAACTGAACACTTCCGTTGGTGGAACACCTTGCGTCACCGCTCTGCCCCCGAGATTGATGAACGTATAAAAGCTGAGATTGCAACTGGTCGGATTGTTATTCATAAAGCCGAGGTAAGTGCTGCCAACTTAAGTGAAGGCAATATCAACTTAGAGCTAAGTGATGGAAATACCTTGGTAGTAGATCAATTGATTAATTGTTGCGGAAATCAGTTCTATGCAACGCACCCGCTGCTAGAGGCAATGGTGACGAAAGGTTTACTTGCAAGAGGCCCCCTCAACTTTGGTGTTGCCTGTGATGAAAAGACTTTAGCTTTGAAGAATCGCGATGGCCATGTGCTCAAAGGAATGTATGGGATTGGCCCGATTCTTGTCGGCGAATTGCTTGAAACTACCGCGATACCTGAGATTCGTGTGGAAGCAGAGTTGATTGCTAGAGAGTTGCTTAGTAGTTAATTTCCCTAATTTGAATCTACTTCCAAATATCATCACCGCGAAGCACTGCATCTGATCCGCCATCGATATATACCGTCTGACCAGTTACATGAGTGTTAGCAGCGCTTGATAGCCAGATAATCAATTCCGCAACGCTATCTGCTTCAAGATAGCCGTGAAGTGGCATCGGCACGACTTTGGCTAGCCCGGCACGGCCTTCCTCTGTGGCAATCATTTCGGAAACCATTGGAGTTTTAACAATTCCAGGACCAACTGCATTGATTGGTATACCAGCTTTGGCCCACTCATCTTTTATGCACTCTCTTCGTATCCAACGACTTAGCGCTCGTTTAGTTGATGAGTAGATCCTTCCTTCGGCTCCACCTCCTAGAGAAATTAGTTCCCCCGCTCTAACGAGAGCGCCTTGCTCATCACCGGATAACATTTTCAAGACCAATTCATCATCAACTTGCATAAGTGAGGCCATCGAACTTGTTACTACGACTCTGGGCGAACCACTCTTTGAGAGCGCCGAATGTAAGTGCGAGATCAACTCGGTTGCGCCAAAGAAATTGATAGAGACAGTTTTCGCTTCTGACTTTCCTGATCCGGCGTTAGCTACAAGAGCATCGATAACACCATCTGATAGCTCCAGAGCCTTCTTTGCTGCCATCTCTCGCCCTGCTCTTGTGCTCAGATCAGCAACTATTTCGGCATCATTTAAATCCACCCCGTATACCGTGTTACCGAGGGATTCGAGTTTCTTTTTTGTAGCAAGGCCAATTCCAGAGGCGCTTCCAGTTACTACGTATTTTCGTTTCATGCTTCGAGCCTAGCCAACTTAACTTAACGGATGAAAGGGTTGAATCCTCCCGCTTCACCAAAGAACTTAAGTTCCTCTTCGAGGCTTGTAATTATTGACTCTGCCTTGATGAAACCGTGACCTTCACCTTCAAAAGCAAAATATTTATATTTCAAACCTTTCTTGAGGCAGATATCCCGAATCGCTTCAGATTGAGAGGGAGGTACGACTTTATCCTCCAAGCCTTGGAAGATTATTAAAGGTGAGTTGAGTTTTTCAACATGAGTTAGCGGCGAGCGCTCTATGTAAAGGTCTTTGCGTTCTGGGTAAGGACCAATCATGGAATCCAAATAGCGTGACTCAAAATCATGGGTATCAGTTGCCAGACCAGTTAGTTCTGCGACCCCGTAGTAATCACCTCCTGCTACGAATAAATCAGAATGGATTAGAGCGTTAAGAACGGTGAATCCACCGGCGCTTCCACCTGAGATAAAAACTCTCTTTGGATCTGCAATCCCAGAACTGATGAGATCTTTGACGCTAGTTATTACATCTTCGTAGTCGACAATTCCCCACTTGCCATCTAGCAGATGGCGATATTCCGATCCATATCCGGTCGATCCACCGTAATTAATATCAGCAATTGTGAATCCGCGACTTGTCCAGTAGAGATAATCAAGTTGAACTACTGCGGATGAGTGACCAGTTGGGCCGCCATGAACTTGGACCAGCAGAGGAGTCGCGCCCGTATTTTGGTGCTCCGGGTGAGTTGCTCTGTGGAGTATTACCTTCACATTTCTTGCACCGCCATTAACCGTAATCTCTCGAATTTCCGGCGCGAAAGCGCTGGGAATCGGCAGCGGATTTGGCCTGATAACTTCCTTAATTGAAGCAGCTTTCAAATCAAATTCGACCAGAGTTTGAAATTTCGAGTTACTTGCACCAAATGCGACTAAACGCGAACCATCAGATGCAAAGGTCGGAGGAAAGTGAGTAAATTCAGAATTGATATCAATGATTGATCCACTAATTGGATCGACTATTGCCAACTTTCTCGCATCTACCGGTCCGTGAACTCCGACAAATCTTCCATCTTTTAAAGTGGCAATGGCGCGATACCCCAA
>RGYL01000103.1 GCA_010032085.1 Actinomycetota bacterium | reverse complement strand
TGCACGCGAAGGTGGCGCACCAATTCAGTAATCGAATTAACTAAGTGACCCCGTCGTTATCTACGGCGGGGTTTCTTCTTTTTGGGCTTCTTCTTCAACTCTTCTTCATAAGAAGAATCCACAATCTGTAATGAATTTGTACCAAATTTTGCATGCACCTCAATTTTTCCACCAAGTGCCTCTACATAAGAGTAAAGAGATTGAAACTCAGTCTTAGTCAGCTGACCTTTTTCAATTCTTGAAATGTTTGATTGATTAACGCCAATTATTTGCGCTAAATCCTCTTGGGTAAATCCAAGCGCGAGTCTAATGTCGGTGAGAGTTGCCACTCGAGACTTTGCGAGATATTTCTTTGTTAGTCGCTCTACCTGAGTTTCATCGTGTGGTGTTTTTGCCCGCACTTCGCTCCACGAAACATATTCACTCATGTGCTTCTCCTAAGGTATCGAAAAATTCACGCGCCCTGGATTCTGCCAATGGAATGTTTAGTTGATACCAGCGATGCCAAGATCCCAGTTTATTTCCAGCGGCAAGAAGAATTGCTCTTCGTTTTGAGTCAAAGAAGAAGATAACTCTTAGGGTGCTTCCAAGGGGTCGTAATTCTTTCAAATTGTGCATCTTTGAGGAACGAAGATGGTCAGCTAAGGGTCTACCAAGAAGGGGGCCGCGTAATTCAAGTGCAGTAATGGCTGCCATCACCTTCTCCCTTTCCTTGTCGCCTAATTCTTGGATCCATTTCTCTACCTGCGGATGCATCAATACTTGCCATGGCATCCAGTTATCGTATGCATTCTAACGCATACTCGATTTTCTTATCCACAACGAGTTATGCTTTTCCTATGAAGCGTTTAGCAATCGGGTTTGTTGCACTCTTCGCAGCTTTCCTAATCAGTTCAGTTAACCCAACGTATGCAGCTGAATGGTCAATGACTGAGGATGGCGGATTACATCTAAAGATGAATATGAATGGCGTTTCTCCTCACGTGGAGAGATTAAATGGAGTTGACCGAGTATGGAGATCAGATGGTCCCACTGGAACGGTAGCTAGCGATTGCACCGATGATGGAGTCTGTACAAATGTTGCTATCACAGGTCGCCTCGGAAATGACTTTACAGTAGTAACTTTCGCAAACGGAACCAAGCGCGCTTATTTCAAAGAGGTAGAAGGTGCGAATCAACAGGTTTACTCAGCGCCATGTAATGATGCAGGATGCACAAGTATTGGCACCAAAACCGCAACTACGCCCGATATGAAAGTTCCGTCTACCACCAAAGCTTGGGGCGTTCCTGACGCAGTCCTGTTGCCTGATGGAAGAGTGCGAATTTATATCGTTGAGAGTCCTGTAATTGGAAAGTGCACCGAGAAAATTGCCTCATACATTTCAACTGATGGAATTACATTTACTAAGGAACCTGGTTGGCGTTTTGAGAATGGTTATGTAGATACCGAGATATTGCGCGCAAAGGCAAATGATTATGTAATGATTATGGCGGATATAGCTTGCACTTCAACTAATCGTCAGATGCTCTTCATGAGTACCTCTAAAGATGGATTAACTTGGTCAAATCCGGAAATGCTCACTGGCCCCGGCGTTGAAGGACTTGACCCCACCGGATATGAAGTATCTCCTGGGGTTTTTCGAATCTATTATTCACAGGGAGGCCCTAATCAAACATTCGTTGTGAAACGTGGAACATTGAGATACACACCTGCTCCAATTGTGACTCCAACACCTACTCCGACCCCAACACCGACTCCAACGCCTGTTGCAACTCCAACAGCTTCTCCAACCCCAACTCCTACACCCACGCCATCCGCTACTGCTACACCAGCCACATCACCGACTGTCATCGCGCCGGCGACAAAGAAAGTCACGATTACTTGTGTCAAGGGCAAGATCACTAAGAAAGTGACTGGCATAAATCCGAAATGTCCCAAGGGCTACAAAAAGAAGTAATAGTGATGCAATTTGTAACTGTTATTCGCTCGGTTTCAATTAAATATCTAGCAATCTTGGTAGCGCTTATTTTGGGATTATTTCTACTTCCTGTTAACGCCGCTCCCACTGATATTTTTCCAAAGGGTCCTTACGAAGTCACACAAATTGAGGAAAAAATACTTTATCCAAGTCTCTTTGGAGTTTCTCCTGGCTTACCTGTGGCCGATGCAACAGGTTTAGTTTTATCTAATGGCACCATCAGAGCCTATGTGTTCGCGCAAAATAAAGGCATCGTCATTGCAGATTCGGCAGATGGGAAGAAATTCACACAAGTTGGAAATGCGTTTGGTGGCGACAAAGGTCAGGGAATGCCTCGAATAATGAAACTCAGCGATGGTCGTTACCGAATGTACAACATGGTAGGTCACGGTGGCGACCGGAGTGGGCGTTGGCGATGGCATCGCAATAGGAGTTGGTGTGGGAGAAGCAGTAACTGTTTGAATAGAAGCAACTGTTAGTTCGTAAGCGCCAATTGTCCCGCCAATCTGACTATCAAAGTCTCCACCCCAGAAAATCATTTTTCCATTCTTATCTAAGAAAAGATCAGGGTCATTGCCAAAACTTCGCTTTACTGATTGAGGAAAATCTAAACGTCTTTCCGATGTAAACGTTATTCCATCTGAACTTGTTGAATACCAAACTCCTTGACCCTTGCTATCCATTGTCCATTTGCCTTGAGCGTCTTTTGGTGCTCGCGCGCCATTGTCATAATAGAAAAGAGTAACTGAACCATCTTCATGTCCAACCACTGCAGGATGTTCTGCACTACGCGTTAGAGACGAACCAGGTCCAACTCGAATCCCACTTTCAGGCACCCATGTTGTTCCATCATTTGATTTTGCTGAGAAGACAGTATGAGGATCGGGACCAGTTCCCGCTTTAACTGCATCTGAAAAATACGCTCG
>RGYL01000102.1 GCA_010032085.1 Actinomycetota bacterium | reverse complement strand
CCAAGCTTTTACCTCAATTTTCCGCTTTTGAACCTCATTTGGGCAGAGGGCGAGTCTAAGAGAGGGGGTTGAAAAAGGGAAATTCGGGTTTGGCTATAGACCTACCCCGCGAATAACAGCAAGGGCAAAGGCGCCACACCCGATCCAGGCAGCGAGACCAAAGAGCAGGGGTCTTGCTCCAAGAGCGCGGATCTGGGCCCACTTCACCGAAAGCCCCATTCCCAAGAGGCCAATTGAGAGCAAGATTTTCGAACTCTCCTTACCGATGTTGATTATTGAATCAGGTAGAGCGAGCGCATTAACAATTAGCGCGCATGCGACAAATGCAAATACAAATGTCGGGGTTGCTTTACGCATCGAACCTCTGCCACCACTTCCGCGGGCAAGGAAAAGTATTAGCGGAATGAGTAGAACTACTCTGGTTAACTTCACAATCACTGCTGAGTCAAGTGCTTCACTTCCCATGAGAGAAGCAGTTGCAATAACTTGGCCAACATCATGAACTGCAGCGCCAATCCATGCCCCTGCGGTTGCATCACTTAATCCAATAAGGGTGGCAAGAACCGGTATTACAAATACCGAGAGGGTCCCACAGATTGTGACTATTGCAACTGCATAGGAGACATCGCGCTCTTCGCTCTTGCGAGTTGATGAGATCGCAGCGATTGCAGTAGCACCGCAAATCGCAAATCCGCCAGCGATTAAAGTTCCGAGCGAATCGGTTAATCCAATTCGCTTACTCAAATAGCGAAGCGCTAGAAAAACTGTGGCAACAATTAGAGCAACCGCTATAAGTCCCCTAGGCCCTACCTCAACAAATTTAGAGATTGAGATTTGAAAGCCGAGAAAGACAACACCGAGGCGTAAACACTTACGAGATGCGAAAGTTGCCGCTGCTTTTCCCTTCTTCCAATCCATGGCATTGCCCAGAATTATTCCGAGAACCATCGAGAAAAATAGCGGTGAAATTGCACCTTCAAATTTATTTACTCCATAAGCAAGAGCGACTCCAGCTAGAATTATCGAGAAGTAGAGTAGATCCAGCCGCTTGAGTTTCATGCGAGAGTAGGAATACCTAACTTCAAAGACCAATCTGAAAGATCTTTCAAAACCGCCTCTGCAATATTTATCTCGCGCCCAGTAATTTCATTTGGGTGGGCTCGCTTTTCTCCCGGAACTCGTCCGCCCGTTTCTCTAACTTGGGCCGCTAATTTGTTGAAATCTGAGTAAGAAGCGCCATCCCCTAAATCGCTTGGATCAATGGTGATTATTGTGTGCGAAATTCTTTGTGGTTTGCTGTCATCATCGGGAATGAACATATCTGGGACCCCAGTAGATAACGGTCCACCACTTAATCCCGCCGAGAGGGATTCGACCATAAGTCCAAGTGCAAAACCTTTTGCACCACCAAGTGGCGCCAACATCCCCATTAACGCAGCTTTGGCATCCGTGATGCTCTTTCCTTCTTTATCGACCGACCAACCTTCTGGAATTGTGCCGCCGCTCTTTGCAGCAGCTGCAATTTTGCCGCGTGCTACAGCTGAAGTTGAAAGATCAATAATCATGGGAGGTTTTGCCGGAACACCGGCGGCAATCGGGCTTGTGGAGAGAAGTGGCGCGTTGCCACCAACAGCAGGCATTACTGCTGGGCCATTAGTGAAGATCAGTGCAATTTGTCCCGCATCTAGCGCCGGATAGAGATAAACACCGAGTGCGCCACAATGGCTGGAATTCTTTATCGAGACTAATGAGATTCCAAATTCTTTCGCTTTCAGTACTCCTAATTTTGCACCTTCCCAAACTTGCCAATGCCCCAAACCATCTTGACCATCTATTCCGATGATTGCGCCGCGTTCGGAGTATGTATTCAACTCTGCTTCAGCATTAACACCGCCCATTGTGATTCGCTTCAAATAGAACGGAAGTCGCATAACGCCATGGGATGCGTTGCCCCAAACATCCGAGATGACAATGGCGCGTGCGGTCAATTCAGCATTTAATTTAGGCACTCCAACTTTCTCAAGAAGAGAAGTGCAGTGTGCTACCGCTAACTCTGCTTTGATTCCCACTACTTAGCCTGCTTTACCGCGCCGACTGCATATTTTTGCGGCGCTCCTGTTAGTGCGGCCTCAATTTCACTTACTAGAACTCTATTTATGGCGGATTGGCTCTCTTTAGTAATTCCAGCAATGTGCGGAGTAAGAATCACATTTGTTAAATCCTTGAAACGATTATCTTTAGGTGGCTCACTCGCTCTTACATCAAGCGCCGCTCCCGCGATTTTCTTTTCGCGCAGAGCAACCTCAAGATCAGCTTCATCTATAACTTCGCCACGGCCCACATTTACCAGGATTGCACTCGATTTCATCTTTGTAATAAGTGCACTATTTATAAGTCCGGTAGTCTCTTTCGTAGCTGGTAAATGAATTGAAATTACATCAGCGTTCTTGATTACCGAATCTAGGTCAACTAACTTCGCGCTATCAGCGCTTTTGACAAAAGGATCATAGGCAATTACTTCACAGCCAAATCCACTTAGTAGTTTTGCAACCGCCCTTCCAGTCGCACCAAATCCCAATAATCCCCAAGTTTTTCCGGAAAGTTCGGTTCCGGCTGCACGATTCCACTCACCATTTCGAGTGCTGACATCTCGTTCAACAATTGAGCGAGCAAGGGCTAGGGCTAAGCCAAGTGTTAGTTCAGCAACTGCGGTGGCATTTATTCCGAGGGCAGCAGCTACAACTACTCCACAATCATCCGCCGCTTTGATATCAATGTTGTC
This sequence comes from Actinomycetota bacterium, assembly GCA_010032085.1. Lineage (GTDB taxonomy): Bacteria > Actinomycetota > Actinomycetes > Nanopelagicales > Nanopelagicaceae > MAG-120802. The sequence goes on along the minus strand of RGYL01000102.1, from coordinate 128 downwards.
TAACCCAACTCCAGCGCGCGCAATTATCTTTAACTTTGGAGCTGCTTCTATTAACTCTCTTGTTACCTGAGTTCTATTTCTTACAACTAAAGCTTCGGCGCTTAGAAGCGCTTGCTTTAGATCTTCTT
>RGYL01000101.1 GCA_010032085.1 Actinomycetota bacterium | reverse complement strand
ATTAAAAAAAGTCACTGTCCTTGTCCAGGCTAATTGTTTTGCCTCTTCATTATACTGTAAATAAGGTAAATTTTTACTATCAACTTCTTCATTCGCAAAGGCATGTTTTGCATCGTATCTAAAAAATTCAAAATTTGCTTTTTCTTTTTTAAGTTTTTTTTCAAGTTCATCAACACCTCCTATGTCAAAAGCCTCGTCGTGTAAGGCAAAATGCCCAAGGAGTGGAATTTTTATTTTCTTTCCTTGCATAAGGTCGGGCGATGGGTAACCATACCAAATAACTGCGCAATCCAATTCCTGCACATGTGCAGCGGCAAGACAAGCTAAAGCTCCGCCCATACAAAATCCTGTCACTGCCACTTTTTTTGCTCCAGAATTTTTTAAATATTTAACCGCTCCACAAATATCTTGGCTTGCAGCATCTACAAAATTTAAACCATTCATTAAATGCTTTGCTTCATTTGCTTCAAGGGCAACTTTGCCCTTATATAAATCTGGTATTAAAACTTGCCAACCTAAATTTCTCAAATTTTTTGCAACTTTCTTGATTTGGTCATTTACACCCCACCACTCCTGTAACAAAACAATGCCTGGAATATTTTCCTCTGAATCTAAAATAAAACCTTTACTAACGATGGAATCTGGCCGCCTAAACTCAATCGCTTTCATGCGTCCTTACCATAACTAGGTTTACAAATTAAATTTTGATCCTACTATAGAAATGCTTGATTATTTTTCATAGAGACCGCAATCACTGATGAACGAGGTAAAGTGTTTCCACCTCCTGGAAAGTGCGAACCCGTTCCATCTTCCCCAGGATGTTGAACGCCCACAAACATTGTTTTTTTGTCAGGTGAAAAACAAAGTCCTGTAATTTCACAACCAATCGGACCTACCAAAAATCTTTTAATTTTTTGCGACTTAGGATCAGCATACAACATCATATTATTTCCCTGTCCTTCAAAATCTCCTTTGTTAGAATAATTACCATCCGTCTGGATCCACAAAGCTCCTTTGCTATCAAAGCCAATGCCATCCGGAGAGTTAAACATGTTATTTGTATTTATGTTTTTAGACCCGGCATAGGCATCAGCGTGCACTTTAGGATTACCTGCGAGTAAAAAAATCTCCCACTTAAAATTATTTGAGGTATGATCGTTATTTTCAGGAACCCATCTTACAATTTGTCCATATTTATTTTCAGCCCTAGGATTTGCTGCGTTAACTGGCATTGCATCAGATTTTCCTCTGTTTGAATTATTTGTAAGAGCTAAATAGAGTTCAACTTTGAATGGATGTGAAGCAACCCATTCTGGTCGATCCATAGTGGTCGCGTTAACTTTTGATGCGGCTTGACGAGTATGTACACAAATTTCAGCTTTCTTCATACCTGTAGATTTTTCGTCTAAGATTAGCCAATTTCCTGAACCATCGTCATTAAATTTACCCACATATAAAGTTCCATCTTCTAAAATATTAGAGTTATCTCCTTTAGCATCATATTTTTTATCTGCAATAAATTTATAAACAAACTCCCCTCGTTCATCATCCCCCATGTAAACTACAATCCGATTATCTTTAGTTAATACCACCTCAGCATTTTCATGCTTAAATCTTCCCAACGCTGTTCTTTTTTTAGGAATTGAGTTAGGTTGTGTTGGATCGATTTCCACAACATAACCATGTCGGTTTGCTTCATTTGGCACTTTACTAATATCAAAACGATCATCATATCTTCCCCATCCATAACCCCAATCTTTTATTGAAATTCCGTAACGTTTAAATTCTGGGGTTATTTTCTCATTGGCATCTGAGGCCATAAAATAAGCATTAAAGTTCTCTTCACACGTTAAATAAGTTCCCCAAGGGGTCTTGCCACTTGCACAATTATTAAAAGTTCCTTTTACTTTAGTCCCAGATAAATCCATATCTGTTCTAACATAAATGCTTCCTCGTGCAGGCCCTGTAAGTTCAACATTTGTATCCGCTGTAATTCTTCGGTTGTAAATAGAATCTTTAACAATTGTCCACTTTCCAGATTTGTTTTCAATTTCAACAATACTTACGCCATGGGCATATTTATTTTTATTTACATCATCTAAGGTTTCAGGTTTTTTACTAGCATTTGTCGGATGCAACAAATCATTATTAGCATACTCATTATTAACAGCTAAAATCATTTTTCCTTTATGCTCGAATAAAAACATTCCATCGTTATTATCTCCAAAACTTAGTAGCTGACTTTCTGCATTTCCTGCGCTTTTGTGATCAAATTCTCTTCCTTTATTCCATAGCGGATCTCCCCATGATACGACGGTTTGCCATTTAAAATTATCTGGCACAGTTATAGTGTCTAATGAATTTGCAGCTACCTCTTTAAAATCTAATATAAATTCTTTCGCATCCGCATTATTAAAAGAAAATGGAGTGCTATGCATAAATGCAAATAAACCAACCGTCGCTCCCGTGATGGAAACAACTTTTAATGCTTGTCGTCTTGAAACGATGGAATCAAGAATGTGATCAAAATCTACTTTTTCTAATGGAGGATTTACTATCTCATCAAACTCATCAAATGAAACATTATAATTTGTTTTTTTGTTTAAATTAGCAGTACTCATAATTTTTAAATATTAAAATATTTGTGTTACCGATTTATTAAAAAAATTAAGTATGCGTAATTTTAAAAAAAAACAAACCAACTCTAGATTTTTTAAAAAACATATTAAATTAATTAAATTTGACTTATTTTTAAAAAACATCAAAAAATTAGACCAATTTTTTTTTAAAATTGAAGAAAATAAGTAAATATTTAATAAAACTGCAATAAATAATTCATATAAACACTTTAAAGAATATTTGTTCACAAGGTTAAACCTTTATTTTTTGTTAAGTTAACCTACGCCCCTT
>RGYL01000011.1 GCA_010032085.1 Actinomycetota bacterium | reverse complement strand
ATGAGATATGTCGAATGCGTGGTTGGCGAGTTCAGGGTTTAGGAGTTTGGCCAGATAACGAAGTGGCCATTCGCGCTTATTTAAGTTGTGGTTTTACAAAACATGGAGATCCTCTGCCAAGCAGAACTAGACCTGGTCAGATGTATCAATTAATGGTTAGGAACTTGCCGGACTAAAGAATTGCAACTGGACAGGTCAGCGTTCGAGTAATTCCAGGAACGGCCTGTACTTTATTGAGAACGGTGCGTCCCAGCTCCTCCATATTTGCCGCCTCTGCGCGCATGATTACATCGTATGGACCAGTCACCGCTTCAGCGATTGTCACGCCGGCAATGCCAGCGATCGCTTTTGTGACGCTGCCTGCTTTTCCGACCTCAGTTTGGATGAGAATGTAAGCCTGGATGGACATTTCTTTAGGCTAGCGCCTTAGGCTTGTTTAGGGAAGAGCAATTTCCAAGAGAGGTAATGATTTTGAAAGAGGCCGAGTTACTTCAAGAGGTGCAAGCAATCTTTGCCCGTACCGGAAAAGCCAACTTGCTCGTTCCCAATGGTGATGACGGGGCGGTCTTCTCTGCAAGAAATCAAGTTATCGCCTGCGCCGATGTTGCAGTCGAAGGTGTCCACTTCAAGCTTGAGTGGAGCTCTCTTTATGAAGTTGGCCGGAAAATCACGGCTGCCAATCTCGCAGATGTATGTGCGATGGGAGGTTGGCCCGAATTCTTACTTGTGACGCTCGTCCTGCCCGATAAGTATCTTGAAGATGCCTTAGATCTCGCGAGAGGAATTGCAGATGAGGCCGACTTAGTAGGAGCCCGCGTCATCGGCGGAGATCTTTCCTCGGGAAGGGAGTTGTCAATCTCCATCACAGCTTTGGGTGAAACCGTTAAGCCTTTGCTGCGATCTGGGGCCAAAATAGGCGACGCTGTTTATGTTTCTTCATTGCCAGGATCGTCAGCAGCTGGTCTTGAGATTCTACGCAGTGGCAGAAAAATAGATAGCGAAATTCAACGAAGTGCAATTAATCAACATAAAGCGCCATCTCTTGATTATGAAAGATATAAAGCAAGTTTCGCCAAACTAAATTGCGCGATTGATGTAAGTGATGGACTTACAACGGATGCCGAACATATTGCAACGGCAAGTCATGTGAAAATTGACTTAAGCTCAAATGCTCTACAAAAGAGTGAATTAAAGGAAATCGATCCGGTGAATTTCCTTAATTGGGTATTGCACGGCGGTGAGGATCATGTGTTGCTCGGGACCTCAGATAGAGATCTCCCTGAATTTATTGAGATTGGGAAGGTACTAGAAGGCAGCGGTGTAACTCTTGATGGGAAAGAAATTGCCAGCGGGGGTTATTCCCACGCTTGGAAATAAGAATTAACTAGCGCGCAACCTTTCCAGCCTTAAGGCAGGAAGTGCAGACATTTTGGCGCTTGGTGTAGCCATTTACGAGAGTACGAATTCTCTGGATATTTGGATTCCAGCGGCGACGGGTACGGCGATTTGAGTGCGAGACATTATTTCCAAAGCTAGGGCCTTTGCCACAGATATCGCATACCGATGCCACGTTCATACTCCTTGGGATTTGTTCGTTTAAGCGGCGCAAGATTAGCGGTAGAGACGTTGATTGCGCCAATTGACCTAATTTTCCGCTCGATATCCGGCTTAATTAGGCGGAAATTGGGGAGAATGAAGCATGGCAAATCCTTCGACTAACTTCACAATGAAGTTAAGCAAGATAGTTGGGGATCGAACGGCAAAAGCCCTACTTGAAGAGTTGGGTCTAGAAACTCTGGAAGATCTACTGCGCCACTATCCACGAAGATATGTGGTCCGTGGCGAATTAACCGATATAGAAGCGCTCAATGAAGAGGAAGAGGTAACAATTCTTGCTCGAATTGAGAGCGTAAACGTCAAGAGAATTCCGGGTCGAAAGGGTGCAATTCTCGAAGTAATTGTCTCCGATGGCCGAGCAAAATTGATTTTAACTTTTTTTAATCAAGCTTGGCGCGCTAAGGAGTTACGCGCGGGCAGAGAAGGCCTCTTCGCCGGAAAAGTTGGTCTATTCAAAGGTAAGCGACAACTGGCACATCCTGATTATCTTTTGATTCCTGACGGCGAAGATAAAGCCGAAGCGATAAGTGATTTTGCGGGAAAGTTTCTTCCAGTCTATCCAGCGACTAGAAAGCTGCCATCTTGGAAAGTTGCGCAATGCGTCAGACTTGGTTTGGACGCCATTGGCGAGATAGCCGAACCTATTCCAAATCAATTTCTTGAAGCTTTAAAATTTCCAAACTTGGAAGCTGCGATACGTCAGGTTCACCTGCCAGCTTCAATCGAAGCGGCAGAGCGTGCCCGGGAGCGTTTAACATTTGATGAGGCGCTTTCTATGCAGATTTTTCTCATTCAGCGGCGAAATGAAATAAAGAAGCAGCGCACTAAAGCGCGTAAGCCACAACCCGGGATACTAGAAAAGTTTGATCTTCGACTTCCCTTCGAGTTAACCGCTGGCCAACGCCGAGTTTCCAAAGAGATCGAAGCTGATTTATTTTCGGCCGCTCCGATGTTCCGACTTTTGCAGGGTGATGTTGGTTCCGGAAAGACTATGGTCGCACTTCGCGCGATGCTCTCGATCATTGATTCTGGGGGTCAAACCGCATTACTGGCACCTACTGAAGTTTTGGCACAACAGCACTTTAAGAATTTTCAGAAACTTCTGGGCGATCTGGCGATGCGCGGGATGTTGGGTACTTCGGATATCGCTACTCGGATTTCACTATTGACTGGTTCAACTAGCGCAGATGAGCGAAACGAAATTCTTAACGCAACCAGAAATGGTGAGATGGGAATTCTCATTGGAACCCATGCTCTTTTAAGCGAAGGAGTAGATTTCCAAGACCTTGCCCTACTTGTAATTGATGAACAGCATCGCTTTGGAGTAGAGCAGCGTGATGTTTTACGAAACCGTGCGGAATTTCCACCGCATGTACTAGTTATGACCGCGACCCCAATTCCCAGAACTGTTGCAATGACGGTCTTCGGCGATTTAGATGTTTCAACTCTTGATGAGTTACCTTTAGGCAGAACCCCGATAGAGACTCATGTAATTGCCGCTACCGAAAAGCCAGCATTCTTGGAGCGCGCTTGGAAGAGAGTGATTGAAGAAGTTGGCCGTGGCCAACAGGTTTACATCGTTGCGCCGCGAATTTCAGCAACAGATAACTCGGATTTTTCCTCTTTTGGATTGACTCCATCTGAGCTTGCGCAAGCAAAGCGACTTAGTGGCGAAGTCGGAGATACTCCAGAAGTTGGAAAACACTCAGTTGAGGAGTTATACCCAAATCTGCGCGACGGGGAACTGAAGGGCTTGAAAGTAAGTGCGTTGCACGGCCGGATGAGTACTGCCGAAAAAGAATCAGTCATGAATAGATTTAATGCTGGTGAAATTCAAGTACTTGTCTCTACGACAGTGATTGAAGTAGGCGTTGATGTACCAAATGCGTCAATGATGATAATCATGGACGCGGATAGATTTGGCGTTTCGCAACTTCACCAGTTGCGTGGTCGAGTTGGTCGAGGTGCAGTGCCTGGGCTCTGCTTATTGGTAACAAGCGTTGCAAGTGGGACCCCTGCAATGATGCGACTAGAGGCGGTAGCGAGCACTACCGATGGTTTTGAGTTGAGTCGCCTTGATCTCGAGCAGCGACGCGAAGGCGATGTGCTGGGTAGCGCCCAGTCCGGAGCGACCTCGCACTTAAGACTTCTGCGGGTAATCCGTGACGAAGAAGTGATTATCCGAGCTCGCCAAGTGGCGCAACAGATTCTGCAAAATGATCCTGAGTTAACTTCAAATCCGGCGCTACAAGCAGAGGTTGATAAATTGCGCCAAGAAGAGCGTGCTAGCTATCTAGAGAAGAAGTAGGTGCACCGATGAGAATCATCGCCGGACTTGCTAAGGGTAGAAACTTACTCTCACCGAGCGTTGGGGTTCGGCCAACATCAGATCGTGCACGTGAAGCGCTCTTCTCCACTTTGGATTCTGAATTTGGCTCAATGAATGATTTGCATTTCTTAGATCTCTATTGTGGCTCGGGCGCAGTTAGTGCAGAAGCGCTTTCACGTGGCGCCGCCTTTGTACAAGCAGTTGATAAAGATGAACGAGCGACAGCAGTTGCGCGAAGTAACCATGACATGCTGGGCAAAATCCAAGGTGTGGGCAGTAGCAGCGTCATCACGATGGCGGTTGCAAGATTTTTAGAGAAGGAAGCTGCTCATAAATTCGATATTGTTTTTATGGATCCGCCCTATGAATTAGGAAGTGATGAAGTAATAAATACTCTCTCATTACTAAGTAAAAATGGTTTTATGAAGCCCGGCACTGTGGTTGCGATAGAACGGGACTCTAAGAGCAAGGGAATTGCTTGGCCCACTGGTTATGTACCGCTTAAAGAACGTAAATATGGCGCTGCCACGATCTACTATGCCGAAGCGTGTTAGCGTTTGCCACTATGAGAAAAGCTGTATGCCCCGGATCATTTGATCCAATTACAAATGGACATCTAGATGTAATCGAGCGGGCGAGCGGACTATTCGATGAAGTAACAATTGCAGTTCTAGTAAATTCTACAAAGACTGGTCTTTTCTCAATTGATGAGCGCATCGCGATGGCGAAGGATGCCGCCTCGCATCTGCCAAATGTTCGGGTAGATACGTGGTCAGGACTTTTGGTGGATTACTGCAAGACTCACGATATTCGCGCAATCGTTAAAGGACTTCGCGCTGTGAGCGATTTTGATTATGAATTGCAGATGGCCCAGATGAATCTGCAACTAAAAGGCGTGGATACCTTACTTATGGCGACTAAGCCGGCGTACTCTTTCCTATCTTCTTCCTTGGTGCGTGAGATCGCGCGCTATGGCGGCGATGTCTCCGCACTTGTACCAAGCGGAGTGCACAAGGCGCTCAAGGCAAAAGCGGGGGGTAATTGATGGAATCGCTCGAAAAGATTGAAGCTGCCATAACGATGGTGAAGGAATCACGAGCTGTTCCGCTCTCTGCTTCATGCGTTGTCCATCGTGGTGAACTTCTTGGTTTACTTGATGAGATCAACGAAGCGCTCCCAACTGATTTTGTAAGTGCCCAAAAACTCCTTGCTCATCGGGAAGAGATAATCGAAGAGGGGCGTCAAAGCGCTGAGAAGTTGATTGCACATGCACGCGAGGAAGTTGCGCGCATGGTTGAACAGACTGCGATTGTTGCCGCTGCTCGCGAGGAAGCGGGACGACTAGTTGATGAAGCACATGCCCAGGTCGAAAAGGAGCGCCAAGAAGTTGATGCTTATATCGACTCACGCCTTGCGACTTTAGAAGTTATTTTGAATAAGACATTGGAAGCCGTTAACAGAGGACGAGAAAGACTTGCCGGCGCTAGCGATAAGGATGTTCTCTCACAACTAGCGGACGAATGAAACCAAAGTCCCAATCACCATTTCTGGTGAATCTTCATGAATTGCCCAGGCGCGCTGGCGAAATGCGTCCATATCGCTTGGATTTCAAATTAGAGGAAGCAATCGGAACTCCCATGTTGGCTATAAAAACTGGTGAATCGATGCTCATTGAATTCAAGGCCGAATCAGTATCAGATGGAGTCTTAATCTCTGGTCATGTGAAGAGTAAAGCTAAAGGTGAATGCGGCAGATGCCTTGATGAGATTGAGTGGGATGTGTCGGAAGAGTTTCGCGAACTTTTCCTTTATGAGAGCCGTAAGGGTGAGGATGAAGAAGATGAACTATTTGCTCTCGATGGCGATATCGCCGATATTGAAACTGCGATTCGAGACGCCGTAGTTCTAACAATGCCTATTAATCCGCTCTGTAAGCCAGATTGCAAAGGACTTTGCAGCGAATGCGGTGAACGTTGGGAAAAATTGGCTCCGGACCATACCCACGAGAAGATTGATCCGAGGTGGTCGGGCCTTGCCGGCTGGCAGCCCAAATAGCCTTCGATTTGGCAGAAGTTGAGCGGCTAGGGGATACTTCCGACCCGTTCTCGGACTTGTTGTGACTGAAGCTCTATACGAGAGATTTCCAGATCTTGATGAATCAAGACTCTCACCGCTGCGCTCTGGGGTTGTAAACATGAGGGCGCTAGCCATCATCGGTCGCGATCTTGGTCTTGGAACTGCACTTCGAATTGGTAAAGGTGAAGTGGTAACTGGGGGTAGAGACAAAAACTCAATTCTTGCGGATGCATTCGAAGCTCTAGTGGGCGCAATTTATCTTGACCATGGATTTAGTAAGACTAAAGAAGTACTGCTGCGATTGATGAGCAATGCGATTGAAGAAGCGGCTTCTCGTGGCGCCGGACTTGATGGCAAGACTGCGCTACAAGAGATCGTTGCTGCAAATGGTTGGCCATCACCGGAGTATCAGATTAGTGAATCAGGACCAGATCACGACAAGGATTTCATTGCTGTTGCGGTAGTTAATGGCATCACTTATCAAGAGGGCCATGGAAAGAGCAAGCGAGAAGCAGAGCAAGTCGCCGCTCGACTTGCATATGAGGAAATTTCTAAGAAACTTTAACCATGCCCGAACTGCCCGAAGTTGAGACAGTTCGTCGCGGTCTCGCGCCTTGGCTAACCGGTAAGAAGATCAGAGATTTTGAAGTACTTCACCCGCGTGCGGTTCGTGCCGGTTGCGAAATTTCTTTTGATGCAATCCGGGGCGCTCGAATTCTTCGAGTTGATCGAAGAGGAAAGTTTCTCTGGTTTGTTTTGGATCGTGATGTATCTCTAGTGGGCCACCTTGGGATGAGCGGACAAATATTGGCCGCATCACGCAAGAGCGAACTGGAGCCACACTTGAGGGCGCGCATCGATGTTGGAGATAAAGCCCGAGAGTTTCGATTTATTGATCAGCGCACCTTTGGTTGGCTCTCGGTGGAGCGACTAGTTTCAAGTGAGTATGGGCTACTCCCGGAGTGTTTTGCCCATATCGCTCCAGATGTATTTGCTGATGACTTTAATGAACGAGAAGTAATAGCAGAAATACGTCGGAGACAGATTGAGATTAAGAAAGCATTGCTTAATCAAGAGATTTTAAGTGGGATTGGAAATATCTATGCTGATGAGGCCCTCTGGTACGCAAAAATTCATCCAGAGACCAGAGCTAATGTTTTGAGCGAAGCAGAATTGCGAGTGCTACTTAAGGCAGTCCGGAGAGTTATGCGAAGCGCTCTAAAAAAGGGCGGCACCTCTTTTGATGATCTATATATAAATGTAAATGGCGAGAGTGGGTATTTCGAGGTATCGCTACGGGCTTATGGCCGTGAGGATGAGCCTTGTCGTAGATGTGGCACATTGATTAGGCGGATTAGTTTTGCTAATCGCTCCTCTCATTTTTGTCCTAAGTGTCAGCGAAAAAAGGGCGCGCGTGGGAAATCTCGCGCGAAATTGGACCGCTAGATACCCGATAGGCGAGCGGGCGTTCGCTAAGTTCTACCCGTGTATTTGAAGAGCATGACCCTCAAGGGCTTCAAGTCCTTTGCCGCCCCGACGACCTTGCGCTTTGAGCCGGGGATCACCTGCATCGTCGGGCCAAATGGCTCGGGCAAAAGCAATGTGGTCGATGCTCTTACCTGGGTTATGGGTGAACAGGGCGCAAAGAGCCTGCGCGGCGGAAAGATGGAAGATGTCATCTTTGCTGGAACTTCAGGAAGAGCGCCACTAGGAAGAGCTGAAGTAGCTGTCACCATAGATAACACTGATGGCGCGCTGCCGATTGATTTCACTGAAGTTACCATCTCAAGAATTCTTTTTAGAAACGGCCAGAGTGATTACCAAATCAATGGAGAGAATTGCCGATTACTAGATATCCAAGAATTATTGAGCGATAGCGGAATCGGTCGAGAGATGCATGTAATTGTGGGTCAAGGGCAATTAGATGCAATCTTGATGGCAAATCCGGAGGAACGGCGAGGATTTATCGAAGAAGCCGCCGGAATTCTCAAGCACCGTAAGCGCAAGGAGAAGGCGCTGCGAAAACTTGAGTCGATGCAGCAGAACATGTCGCGGGTACAAGATCTGACCAATGAACTTAAGCGTCAACTAAGACCACTCGGCAAACAAGCTGAAGTTGCGAAGAAGGCGGCCGTGATTCAAGCAGAAGTGAGAGATGCAAGACTTCGCATTCTCGCAGATGATGTTGCTAGTTTTAGAACAACTTTAAATTCTGAAGTAGCGGATGAATCTGCTTTAAGGGCACGGCGAATCGAAGTGGAACAAGACCTCGACCGGTTGCGAAATCGTGAAGTTGAACTTGACCGAGTCGCAAGCGTTGAGGGACCGCTGTTGAGTGCCGCGCAAGATAATTATTACAAGTTAGTCGGGGAACGCGAGAAGTTACGCGGCACTCAGAATTTGGCTTCGGAGCGCGCTAGATTTTTAGCGGAGGAAGTTGAAGAGGCTCGCTCAAGTGGTCGAGATCCAGATGTAATGGAACGTGAAGCAAGTTCGCTAAGACATGAGGAGAATGTTCTTCGTAGCGAGTTAACAAAGTCGCAAGGTGAACTTGCTGAAGCAAGTAAGAATGTGCTTGAACTTGAGGGCCGGGTAAGAATTGAAGAAGATCGAGTCTCAGCGGCACTACGCGCAATCGCTGATCATCGCGAAGGGACGGCGAGGCAAGAGGGCCATATAAAGAGTCTGCAATCCGCTATTTCTGGTGCAAAATCTGAACTAGCAAGATTAGAAAAGGCGCTTGGTGAAGCTCGCGAGCGAGTTGATGTTTCGCGACGCGAGTTTGCCTCGCTCGAGAGTGAGATTGCTGGGCTTGATGCCAGCGAATTAGGCCTTGATGCTGAATTTGAGCGCGCAAAGACCACTTTAACTTCAGCGCGGGGAAAACTCGAAGCTACTCAAACTGATCAGATAAAGGCAGAACGAAATCGCAGTTCTCTGCAATCTAAGGTTGATGCACTTCGTCAAGCAACGCTACATAAGGATGGTAGCGGAGCGCTCCTTACAAATAATCGCGGGATAGAGATCCGTGGCAGCGTTGCATCATTAATCTCGGTGGAGTCAGGCTGGGAGAGCGCAGTATCAGCTGCTCTCGGTAGCGTCGCAGATGCCTTAGTGGTTAACGACTCTGATAGTGCAATTTCTGCGATTTCTTTCTTGAAAACAGAATCTGCCGGAAATGCGGAGCTACTAATAATCGCGGGAAGCAGTGAAGGCGCGATTCAATATCCAAGCGATGTAGTGACGCTAGCCTCAAAAGTTTCTTCCGCGACGTTGGCAAACTCCATCTCGCAACTCTTTTCTGGTTACATTGCGGCAGATTCACTTGCGCATGCACAGCGAGTGATTTCTGCGCATCCTGAATTGATTGCGGTCACTAGGGAAGGTGATGTGATTGGAAGAGGTCGCGCAAAGGGTGGCTCCTCAGTCTCAACATCACTGATTGAAATTTCAGCGCTAATAGAGAAGAGTGAGATTGAACTTACTAAGGTTAGTCATGAATGCGATCGACTTAACTTTGAGATTTCCGCTCAAGAGGGTGAAGTGCGCAGAGCGCAACAAGAATATGATCAAACAGTTGCAAAGTTAAATGAATCCGATGCAAGGATGGCTGGATTAGCTGAACAAATGGCCGCGGCCGGACAAGGTGTTCGTAGCGCAGGTGCTGAGATTGAAAGACTTGAGAGCTCCATTAGTGAAGTGAGAATTTCAATTAAGGGTGATGAATCAGAACTTGATGTGGCAACAAGTGCTTTGAATTCAGGTAGCGAACCGGTGGAACCGGATAGAACTCAGCTAGAGAATCTTCGGGCATCAATTTCTACAGCTCGGGCAGTAGAAGTTGAAGCAAGGTTAGCAACCCGCACAATCGAAGAGCGGGTAGCGGCAATTACTCAACGCGCATCGGAATTAGAACAGAGCGCATTAAATGAGCGCGAGAGTGCAGCTCGTCAGATTTCACGGAGAGAGGCTCGGGCGCGTGGTGCAATTACGGCGCAAGCAATCGCCGATGCCGCTTATGAAGCCCTCATTCAAATAGAGAGTTCGATAGCGCGCGCTAATCATGAACGTTCTCGACTTGAAGAAGCCAGAACTACAAGAGATGGCGAAATTCTCACGATCCGTGCTCAGATTAGAGATCTGGCAAGTGAGCTTGATCAATTAACTTCGAGTGTTCACAGGGATGAGATTGCCCGCGCCGAACAACGCCTTCGTATCGAGCAATTGGAGTTAAAGGCTCTTGAGGAATTTGGCGTTGATAGCGAAACCTTGGTAGTCGAATTTGGCCCGGAGCGAGATGTTCCAACTTTCATTGAGAATGAAAATGGTGAATTGTCTGAGGGCGAATACATCCCATTTGTACGGGAACAGCAAGAGAAGAGATTAGCCAGCGCTGAAAAATCACTAGCACTGCTCGGGAAAATAAATCCCCTTGCCCTTGAAGAATATTCTTCGCTGGAAGAACGGTTGAAGTATTTAGCTGAACAATTGGAAGATTTAAAGAAGTCGAAAAAGGATTTACTCGACATTATTAAAGAAGTCGATGATCGTGTCCAACAGATATTTGAAGAGGCGTATCGCGACACGGCGAGAGAATTTGAGAAGATCTTTGCCCGACTTTTCCCAGGCGGCGATGGCAGATTGATTCTTACCGAACCAGGAGATCTGCTTAATTCCGGGGTTGACGTGGAAGCTCGTCCTCCTGGAAAGCGGGTGAAGCGACTCTCTCTACTCTCTGGAGGTGAGCGCTCGTTAACAGCCGTTGCACTATTGGTTGCCATCTTTAAAGCGCGCCCGAGCCCCTTTTATGTACTTGATGAGGTTGAAGCAGCTCTTGATGACGTAAACCTTGGGCGACTATTAACTGTTCTAGAGGAGTTGCGCGCGGCATCGCAATTAATTGTTATTACCCACCAAAAGCGCACGATGGAGATTGCAGATTCACTTTACGGCGTGACGATGCGCGGTGATGGCGTATCAGAAGTAATCTCGCAGCGACTTCGCGAAGTAGAGTCCGAACCGGTCTCTGGGTAGTTTGATTATGGGTCTCTTCGGATCCTTCTTATCTAAATTCTCGCGAAATAAAGCGACCACGGAAGATCTAGCAGAATTTCGTAAAGTATTAATTGAATCTGATATCGGCCCGAGATTCACAGAAGAGTTGGTTGGGCTTGTCGAGCGCGAGAAGAGCGAAGTATTAAGTGAACAACTCACTTCTCACATTCTTGCTTCATTAAGCGATGCTAAGCGCGACTTGAGTAAAGCGGAGGGTCGCTTAACTACGATTCTGGTTGTTGGAGTAAATGGGACTGGAAAAACCACAACGGTAGCGAAACTTGCGAAACTGTTAAAAAAGGAAGGTAACAAAGTAATTCTGGCCGCCGCAGATACTTTCCGCGCGGCTGCAGTAGAACAGCTATCTACTTGGGGAGCGCGAATTGAAGTTCCAGTCGTTCTCGGCAAAGTAAATGGCGATCCGGCATCGGTTGCATTTGATGCAGCGACAAGAGCAAAGAGCGAAGGCTTTGATTACTTGATTATCGATACCGCCGGGCGGCTACACACCAAGAACAATTTAATGGAGGAGTTAGGCAAAGTTCGCCGCGTCGTCGAGAAGGTTTCTCCTATCGATGAAGTTCTTTTTGTGCTTGATGGAACGACCGGACAGAATGGAATCACCCAAGCTAAATCTTTTGCTGAGGCGGTAACTCTCACCGGAATAGTGGTGACTAAATTGGATGGCTCTACTAAAGGCGGAATAGCTCTCGCTACAGAGCGCGAACTTAAGGTTCCGATAAAGCTGGTAGGCACAGGAGAGGGCGAGAACGACTTGGGCCTCTTTGAGCCCACCGCGTACATCGCAGAGTTGTTAACACAGCCGTAACGCAACAGTTCAAATAGTCACTCGCCGGAAATAGAGCGAGCCCTTCGTTGTAACGCTTGCCGAGGACGATTCCCTCATTCTCAGCGTTGAGATTCTTGACCTCTTAGAGATCTTTCTGAAGGGAAAATCGATGGAATTAGATGCAGGTAATACCGCATGGGTATTGGCCAGCTCGGCCTTGGTACTTCTTATGACACCAGGCTTAGCACTTTTCTATGGCGGAATGGTTCGAGCAAAGAGCGCTCTAAACATGATGATGATGTCGATGGTGACAATCGGAATCGTAAGTGTGCTCTGGGTTATTTACGGATATAAGTTGGCATTTGGTTATGAAGCGAATTCACAATGGTATGGATCTTTCTCGCTCTCTGGACTGGGGGATGCCGTTGGAGAATTAGCAAACAATGGTGGCGTGTACCCGATACCACTACTTGCATTTGCCGGTTTTCAATTGATGTTTGCAATCATTACTCCTGCACTTATTTCTGGTGCGATAGCAGATCGCGCCAAGTTCTTTTCATGGGGAGTTTTCGTTGCAATTTGGGTGACGCTGGTCTACTTCCCGGTCGCACACTGGGTATTCGCCTTTGGTAACAAAGTTGGCGATACCGTCACAGGAGCTGGCTTCCTCGCCTCAAGAGGTGTACAAGATTTTGCCGGAGGAACTGCAGTTCACATTAATGCAGGTGCAGCCGCGCTCGCTCTTGCAATAGTTCTAGGAAGAAGAATTGGCTGGCAGAAGAGTCCGATGCGTCCGCACTCGCTACCGCTCGTACTTCTTGGAGCAGCGCTACTTTGGTTTGGCTGGTTTGGATTTAATGCTGGTTCGGCACTTGCTGCAGATGGAGTTGCAGCGCTCGCATTTATCAATACCCAGGTCGCTGCTGCCGGCGCGCTAATTGGTTGGATCTTGGTGGAGAAAATTCGTGACGGACACTTCTCATCACTTGGCGCCGCCTCAGGAGTTGTCGCGGGTCTAGTAGCAATTACTCCGGCTTGCGCTTACGTAGCTCCGTGGGCCGCAGTTGTTATCGGTTTAATCGCTGGCGCAATTTGCGCACTTGCCGTTGGACTGAAGTACCGCTTTGGATTCGATGATTCTCTTGATGTAGTTGGAGTTCACTTGGTAGGTGGCGTAATCGGCAGCCTTGCAATCGGTTTCTTCGGTTCAAGTGCGGCAAACTCACTTGGCGCAGATGGACTCTTCTATGGTGGCGGAACTGCGCTACTTGGAAAGCAAGCGCTCGGCGTCGGCTTAGTGGCTGCATATTCATTTATTGCAACTTTGATAATTGGTTTCTTGATTGAGAAAACCATTGGTTTCAGAGTTACCAGCGATAAAGAACTCGGCGGCGTGGATCTAAGCGAACATGCTGAGAGCGCTTATGAAATGGGCGGAATCCTAAAGGGAGGTCGTTAATCGTGAAACTAGTAACTGCTGTAATTAAGCCTCAGAAGCTTGATGATGTAAAGGCTGCACTCCGTGCAATTGGGGTGAAGGGAATTACTGTCTCGGAAGTTTCTGGAGTCGGACGCCAGGGTGGTCACGTAGAGGTTTATCGTGGCGCTGAATATCCCATCGACCTACTTCAAAAGATCCGCTTCGAAATCCTCGCTGATACAAAAGATGTTCAGCCCATTATTGATGCGATCGTAAAGAGCGCAGCAACCGGGCAGATTGGCGATGGCAAGATCTGGGTCACTTCAGTTGAAGAGGTAGTTCGGGTACGAACTGGAGAGAAGGGAAGCGCAGCGATTTAGTACGCTCGCGCAGTGTTTGAGTCGCTCTCAGAGAGGTTCTCCTCTGCCTTTGCAACTTTAAGAGGCAAGGGGAGAATCTCCGAGAGTGATATCGAAGCAATTTGTGATGAAATAAGGCTGGCGCTTCTCGATGGCGATGTCGCTCTCACAGTTGTAAATGGATTTATAAATCGAATTAAGCAACGCTCACTTGCAGCTCTTCCGGAGATTCGCAAGAGCACGAATCAGTCACAAGAGATTTACTCGATAGTCAATGCAGAATTAGTCGAAATACTGGGCGGACCAGCTCGCCGAATTAGATTTGCGAAAAATCCACCGACAGTAATCATGCTCGCTGGCCTACAAGGTTCGGGCAAGACCACCCTCGCCGGAAAACTCGCGTTATTTTTGAAAGATCAGGGAAATACCCCACTTCTAGTTGCGGCCGATCTGCAACGCCCCAATGCGGTAACACAACTCGGAGTTTTGGCCGAATCAATCGGCGTTAAGTTACATGCCCCGCAACCTGGAAATGGCGTAGGTGATCCGGTAGAGGTTGCCATGAGTGGAATTGCATTTGCAAAATCAAATTTCTACAACATCGTGATTGTAGATACGGCTGGCCGTCTTGGTGTCGATGAGGAATTAATGACTCAAGCTAAGAATATAAAGGCTGCTATAAATCCAAACGAAACTCTCTTTGTAGTTGACGCGATGATTGGTCAGGATGCAATAAGAACGGCACAGGCTTTTGAGGATGGCGTTGGCTTTGATGCGGTAGTTCTAACAAAACTTGATGGCGATGCAAAAGGCGGAGCCGCTCTATCCATCGCAGAGAGCACGAAAAAAGCAATTCTCTTCGCTTCATCGGGCGAGAAGTTAAGTGACTTTGATTATTTCTACCCAGATCGAATGGCTTCGCGAATCCTTGGCCTAGGCGATATTGCAACACTTGCCGAACAAGCGAAGAAGGCCATCGATGAGGGCTCGGCTAAACGGATGGAAGAAAAGCTAATCTCAGGTGAAGATTTCACGCTAGAGGATTTTCTTGAACAATTACAAGCCATGCGAAAAATGGGTTCAATGTCTAAGTTGTTAGAGATGTTGCCGGGTGCAAATAGCGCAGCAATGCGAAAACAGATTGATGCCGTTGATGATGATGAGTTGGTAAGGACTCAGGCGATAGTCCAATCCATGACGCCTAAAGAGCGACAGAATCCAAAAATTTTGAATGGATCACGGAGATTAAGAATTGCAAAAGGAAGTGGTCGCACCGTTACTGAAGTCAATCGATTAATTGATCGTTTCACGGCGGCTCAAAAAATGATGAAGCAGATGCGAAATGGTGGAGGTTTTCCGGGGATGCCGGGGGGCTTGATGGGTGGATTAGCAGGTGGTGTATTACCTGGCGGTGTATTGCCTGGCGGCGGCGGGCGACATGTTCACAAGAAGAAGGCGAAAAAGAAGCGCAGGTAAGAGGCAAATAGCCCAATTGGGCTAATCCTTACTCACATGGCAAGATACGCCTGTTCAAGAGCCCTCTACCTCTTGAGCAAAA
>RGYL01000002.1 GCA_010032085.1 Actinomycetota bacterium | reverse complement strand
AGTTCTTACTCACGAAGAGAAACTTTCAATCATAAAGTGGATCAAATTTGTAGAAAGCGAGCCGTCACAAGGTGGCGCAGCACTTGGACGAGTTGGCCCAGTTACTGAAGGCGCCGTTGCTTGGGTGCTCGGTCTTGGAATTTTGATCGGAATCGCAGTCTGGTTAACCACAAAGGCGCGCTAATGAGTGAGATGAAGAACGAGTTAGAACCACTTTCAGATCCTGGTCTGCCCGAGCATCTACATCGAAAAACTGATGTTGATCCATTAGCTGCCAAGAAGGCAGAGCGCCAAGTTTCGATTCTCTTTCTCTTCTCGGTAATTGGAACGCTTTTATTCATCTACTCATATATCTGGATTCCCCAAGATCAATTAATCTTCCTACCAATCTTCGGAACCACTAATGCGCATCAACTCTTCCTAGGTCTTGGCCTTGCCATGGCGCTCTTTTTTATTGGCATGGGAGCTGTTCATTGGGCGAAGACCCTAATGCCGGATCATGAAGTTGTTGATTATCGAAAGGAGCAGCGGTCTAAAGATGAAGATCGCGAGGCTTTTGTTGCAACAGTTAAAGATGGAGCAGCGCAAGCAGGACTCGGTCGCCGCCCGCTGATTAAGCGCACTTTGGGACTTGCTCTCGGTTTAGTCGGCCTCTCCCCCATTTTGCTTCTGCGCGATCTTGGCCCACTTCCAGAAAATGAATTGAACGAGACAAATTGGAAAGCTGGAACACGCCTCGTAACAGATCCAGGCGATCGACCAATTCGCCCTTCAGACCTTGAAGTTGGTGGCGTTGCCCAAGTGCAACCTGAATTCCCCCCCGGAAAGGTTCGCCATCTAGATGACATTGCCCAAGACTCGGTCCTTCTTATCCGAGTGCGCCCCGAGGAATTCAACCTCGATGCCGAACGCCTCTCTTGGACATACGAAGGCATAATCGCCTTTTCCAAGATTTGTTCTCATATGGGATGTGCCGTAGCTCTCTATGAGCAGACTACAAAACACTTACTCTGCCCTTGTCATCAATCCACTTTTGATGTGACCCGGGCCGCAAAAGTTATCTTTGGACCGGCTGCGCGTCCGCTGCCACAATTAGCCATAACGGTTGATAACGAGGGTTACTTAGTGGCAAAGGCGCCATTTAGCGAAGCTGTTGGACCGAGTTTCTGGGGGCGTGATTCTTAAATGAGCGCACGAGAGCGTGTAGCAGGCGGAACTGCCAACTTTATTGATGAGCGCACCGGTGCTGCGAAGTGGCTGAAGAAAACCATCACCAAGGTTTTCCCTGATCACTGGTCATTCATGTTGGGCGAAATTGTCATGTACTCCTTCGTCATCCTTCTTCTTTCTGGAACCTTCTTAACATTCTGGTTCGACCCATCCATGCGCGAAGTTGAGTATGAGGGTTCATATGAACCCCTAAATGGAGTAAAGATGTCTGCGGCATACGCCTCAGCGCTTCACATCTCCTTTGATGTTCGCGGTGGATTATTGATGCGCCAGATTCATCATTGGGCAGCTCTGATATTTATGGCGGCGATGGTCATTCACATGATGCGCGTCTTTTTTACCGGCGCATTTAGAAAGCCACGTGAGTTAAATTGGATTATCGGCGTCGCGCTATTAACTCTTGGAATTGTCGAAGGTTTCCTTGGTTATTCACTCCCCGATGATCTTCTCTCCGGAACCGGAATTCGCATCGCTGAAGCGATAATCCAGGCTATACCGGTCGTTGGCTCTTACCTCTCCTACTTTGTATTTGGTGGCGCATTCCCGGGCGAGATGTTTATTCAACGAATCTATGCCGCTCACATTCTCCTAATCCCTGGAATCATGCTTGCTCTTATTACCGCGCACTTGATGTTGGTCTGGTACCAGAAGCACACCCAATACCCAGGACCTGGAAGAACTGAGAAGAATGTCGTTGGCTACCCACTTATGCCGGTTTATATGGCAAAAGCTGGTGGTTTCTTCTTTATCGTCTTTGGTGTAACCGCATTTCTTGGCGCCGTCGCCCAGATAAATCCGATCTGGATATTTGGTCCTTATAACCCCGGCCAAATTGGAGCAGGATCGCAACCGGATTGGTACATGGGTTGGCTCGACGGATTAGTGCGAGCCGCACCTCCAATTGAGACGCATGCCTTTGGCATCACAATTTCATGGAACATCTTGATTCCCGGATTAATAATTCCTGGCATCATCTTTACATTGATGGCCTTCTATCCATTTATCGAACAATGGATGACTGGGGACAAGCGCGAACACCATCTTCTCGATCGTCCACGTAATAATCCAAATCGAACTGCCATCGGAGCCATGTCACTTACATTCGCCTTGGTGGCGCTAATTAATGGCGGAAATGATTTGCTGGCAACGCATTTCGATCTTTCAATAAATCAGATTATGTGGTTCTCGCGAATTGGCTTGATAGCGCTTCCACCGATTGCGTTTGTCATAACCAAGCGCATCTGTCTATCGCTACAACGGGCCGATCGCGAAAAGGTTCTCCATGGTCGTGAAACCGGGCGCCTGGTTATGTTGCCTCATGGTGAGTTCATTGAAGTTCATGAGCCACTTTCCCCCGAGAAGGCCTACTTACTCACCAGCCACGAACAACTCCCCGCGCTTGAAGTCGGCGCGAGTGATGATAATGGCGTAGCTAACCCACAAGGATTAAAAGGAAAGGTTCGGGCTCGTATGTCACGTGCGAGCCAAGAACAGATCGCTAAACCAACATCGAAAGATATGTTGGAATTAGAAGATGGGCACCACTAAAAAAACTATTTAGCTTCGCCCGTTTCAGCAAAACGCTTTAATCGAACGAGCGTCTTGGCAATCGCAATATCTGCGTAATCGTAGGCATTTCGAAACCTCAACCAGGCGTTTAAGTGCGAGGGTCTTGAATCAAAACTCTCGGTCACTAGAGTCTCGTTAGGTGATAACGCCTTCAATTCGTAGCGCCAGACCCATCGCCCTAAGTGTCGCCAGGCAATCACTTCATTCTCTTTATATTCCGTGACGATATTTGTGATTTTGTAGCGGATGCCAATCTTCATCTTCATTCCAAACTTTGCCCCCATGGACAACTTATCTGGGCCCCAATTCACGGCCTTGACGCTATTAGAGCCATCGATTACCGAGTGCATCTTTGGATCGCTAAGAATCTTGAAAATCTCCGCGGCCGGTCTAGCAATCGTTATGCTGCAGGAGCGAAATTCGTTTATGCCAGTTTTGTGAATCTCAGCGCGGATATCTCCCATAAGACTCTTTCGCTAGTGGTTCGCCGAATTACTTGGGCGCTCATATTCAAGAACGAATCCCAGAACGGAAATTAATAACGCTCCGACCGCTATTAAGGTGAGCCACCAGCCAATAATTAAGCCAAGCCCGGCAGCGGTTGCCGAGACTGCAACTGGAAGGGGCCACCAAGAATATGGACTGTAAAACCCAAGTTCGCCGGCGCCATCTGAAATCTCAGCGGTCAGATTATCTTCCGGAAGAACTCCCCCGGTCCGCCGATTAATGAACCAGAAGTAGTACCCGATGATTAGCGCTAAACCCGAACTAAGTGCAAGAGCAGTAATTCCAACAGGTTCATTAGCCATCTGCCAATAGACAACTGTTAGGAGCGCATAAAAAAAGGCAAGAAATAAGAAGAGGCGATAACCAAACTTCATTAATGCGAACCTTTCTTATGCGAGATTATCTCGGCATGCTCCGGGTGATGTAGATCGAAGGCGGGCCGCTCCGAGCGAATCTTGGGCATCGAGAGGAAGTTGTGGCGAGGCGGAGGACAGCTCGTCGCCCATTCCAAGGAGGCTCCGTAGCCCCATGGATCATTACTTGTGACTTTAGGAGCGTTACGGGTAATCCATACATTGATTGCAAATGGAATCATGGAGAGAGCGAGTAACGCCGCTCCCACAGTCGAGACCATATTCATGAATGTAAAGCCATCAGTTGCCAAATAATCAGCGTAGCGACGTGGGAATCCCTTAATTCCAAGCCAATGTTGAATTAGGAAGGTCGTGTGGAATCCGATGAAGAGGGTCCAGAAGTGAATCTTTCCGAGAGTTTCGTTGAGCATTCTTCCGGTCATCTTGGGCCACCAGAAATAGAAACCGGCAAACATCGCAAAGACCACGGTTCCAAAGAGAACGTAATGGAAATGGGCTACTACGAAATATGAGGCGGAGACTGCGAAGTCAAGTGGTGGGCTGGCAAGAATCACACCGGTTAGGCCGCCCAACAAGAAGGTAACAAGGAATCCCATGACCCAAAGCATCGGAGTTTCAAAAGTGAGGGAACCTCGCCACATGGTTCCAATCCAATTGAAGAATTTCACTCCCGTTGGAACTGCAATTAGGAATGTCATAAAGGAGAAGAAGGCGAGATCAACTTGTCCGCTTGCGTACATATGGTGCGCCCAAACAGCAACCGAGAGGGCAGCGATTGCGATAGTTGCAGCAATAAGGCCTTTATAACCAAATATTGGCTTTCGACTAAAGACCGGGAGAATCTCAGTTGCGATACCAAAGAAAGGTAGCGCCAAGATATAAACCTCTGGGTGTCCAAAGAACCAGAAAATGTGCTGCCATAACATCGCGCCACCATTTGCCGGATCGAAGATATGTGAACCAAAGAGTCGATCGGATTCAAGTGCAAGTAGCGCAGCGGCAAGCGGAGGGAAAGCGATCAAAACAAGTATCGCTGTAAGAAGCGTGTTCCAAGTGAAGATCGGC
The DNA here is from genome assembly GCA_010032085.1 of Actinomycetota bacterium. Taxonomy (GTDB): domain Bacteria; phylum Actinomycetota; class Actinomycetes; order Nanopelagicales; family Nanopelagicaceae; genus MAG-120802. Next base: position 24,767 of record RGYL01000002.1, on the reverse strand, counting down.
ATACGGAACATCGTCATGCCAGGAGCGCGCATTGTGAAAATTGTTGTTACGAAGTTAACGCCACCGAGAATCGTTCCAAGTCCACTTACTGCAAGTCCCACAATCCAAAGATCAGCACCTATCCCAGGAGAATAGATGTGATTTGAAAGTGGCGCATAAGCGGTCCAGCCAAAGGATGCGGCACCACCTGGAGTTAAGAATCCGGCGGTGGCCATGATGCTGCCGAAGAAATAAAGCCAATAAGAGAGCATGTTCATCCGCGGGAAGGCAACATCTGCGGCGCCGATTTGTAGTGGCATGATGACATTTGCAAAACCCACGAAGAGCGGCGTTGCAAACATCAATAACATGATCGTTCCGTGCATCGTAAAGACCTGGTTGTATTGCTCGGAGCTCATGAATTGCATTCCGGGTTGAGCAAGCTCAGCGCGGATAGCAAGTGCAAGTAAGCCGCCAATCAAGAACCAGAAGAATGAAGTTCCAAGGTAGAGATAACCGATCACCTTGTGATCGGTGGTGGTAAGAATCTTGAGCGCCAACTTACCTTTGCTAGTTGGTGCTGGGGGCTTTGGTGCGGAACGCTCCGCCGGACGGGTAGCAAAAGTTGTCATGACGTCACACCTGCCTTAAGTGATTCAATGTATGCGTCGTACTCAGCGGGGGTTACGACTTTGACATCAAAGAGCATTTGTGAATGTTGGCGACCGCACAAGATGTTGCAACGTCCCGGGAAAGTGCCCAACTCGTTTGCGGTAAATTCAATTTCATTTTCAAAACCCGGAATATTCTGGATTTGAATCATGAATGCGGGAATCCAGAAACCGTGAACTACATCTGATGCAGTGATCTTAAAACGTACTGGTTCACCTTGCGGTAGATAAAGCGTCGGCGGTTGAGCCGGAGTTCCCGTAACAGTTGTTCCGGGTCCTGCCTCTTCGTAAGTGAACTGCCAAGACCATTGGATCGCATTTACAGTTACATCATGGACTTCACTTGCGGTTGCTGGAGAGACTGAAGTGATTTCATTCTGCGCCTTAGCGGTGTAGCCAAAGAGAACCGCGATAATCACAAATGGAATTACCGTGTAAGCAATCTCGGCCGGGACGTTGTATTGAAATTGCTTGGGAAACTTCTCATCTTTCTTACGGTGAAAGATTGCTGGCCAGAGAATCAATATCAAGGTGAAGGCGCCTACGATTGCCGCGGCTAGCCAAGCGCCTTGCCATAGGCCAAATGAGGTCTGATTTACGCTGGAGGTGTTCTCTTGGAAACCAATTCCCGACAATTCTTCTGAGGAACAGCCGCTTAGGAAGAGCAGCGCAAGAAGTGGAGCAAACTTAAGTCGGCGCACCAAACCAAGCATGGTCTAAGGATAGTCGCCGGTCGCTAACCAGCCCTTTAGCCGGTAGCGTTCTAAGGGTGTCCCCAATCACAAGACCTGAAATCGGCCTTGATTTCGCAAGCGCCTTGCCCCTTTCGAATTCGGCGAGCGCATCGCTAGAGCGGGCCTTTGAAATGGGTTGGCTCGACCCTTCAAAACTCCATCATGATTCCGCCAATTTTCGAAACTTAATCGAAGAGTCTCGCGAAAGTATCGCGACCAACTTGGGCGTTGGAAAATCTGATCTTGAGTTTGTGGGTGAACTGGGATTTGGATATTGGGCCGCGCTATCCGGGGCTCTCACTAATTCTTCACAGCCATTTATCCATGGCGCCACCGACCGCCAAGTTGTACATGCATTTGCCCGGGATTATCAAGGTCGAGGACGCGAGGTAATGAAACTTTCATGTGGTCAAGATGGTCTCTTTGACTACGTATCTGCAACAAAGTTTGAAAATCCTTGGATCTTCTGGCAGGCCACTAATCGAGAGACCGGAGTAGAGCAAGCGCAACCAAAGTTAAAGAACGGAAATTTCATCGCCGATATGACAGCAAGCTTTGACCCTAAACGCCTTCCAGATTATTGGGATGTTGCCCTCTGGGATCCGCGGAGTTTTGCTGGGCCTGAGGGAATAGCAATTCTTGCGATTAATGGCGAAAGTGAGTGGCGCTCGCCAATTCCTCCTATTGATAAAAGACGGTTATTCGGCTCATTTTCAAAACCACTCTTGATGCTTACTGCAATCGCCTTGGAAGAGTGGAGTAATGAGTTAAGTAAAAATCAGGCTTATCTGGCCGAACTGAATAGAGAGTTGCGGAACTTGATTGCAACTCAAATCTCTGGGGCCCAATTAGTGGGCGAATCAAGTAGTTGCGATCCAAGGAATCTTGCGGTCGTTTTTTCTGGAGTGATTGGCGAAGAGTTGTTGCGTCGACTAGATCAACGGGGCATAAAGGTTGATGCTGGATCTGCATGTGGCGCCGGAGCGCTCTCCCCCAGCCATGTCCTTGAGGCGATGGGTTACGGTTTGGATGGCCAGATAAGAATCACCTTAAAACCCGGACATAGCAAAAGTGGAGTTGCACAATTAGTTGCAGCCCTCGCTCAAGAGGTTTTACAACTCAGGGACTAGTTAAAGGAATCTCCGCAGGCGCAAGAGCCTTGGGCATTCGGATTATCGATTGTGAAACCCTGTTTTTGGATTGTGTCTACAAAATCAATCGTTGCACCCATTAGGTAGGGAGTGCTCATCTTGTCAGTCACTACTCTGACAGTTCCGAATTCAACGACTGAGTCGCCATCTAGTGCCCGATCATCAAAATAAAGTTGGTAACGAAGACCAGAGCATCCTCCTGGTTGGACGGCAACGCGAAGTCTTAAATCATCGCGACCTTCCTGTGCGAGAAGTGATGCAACCTTCTCAGCAGCTACTGGGGTTAACACAATTCCAGTTGCGGTGTCTGTGCTCATTTTCTTCCTCCGTAATGCTTTATTTACAGGCAGAACTTTACTCTCAATAGCGAGATAATGTCGCAATGAGCAGCCCATCTCGAATCGGCAATCTGCTCTTACTTGGCCAGGGCTCGGACCTAGCAAGTGAGAGGGGCGTCTCATGTACCGGTGAATTACCAAAGGCAAGTGATCCTGATTTAGTGGCTCGCGCCCGTGCAGCTCGAGATATCTTGGGAAGCGAGGCCATGATTCTTGGCCATCACTATCAGCGTGATGAAGTAATCCAGTTCGCAGACCTTCGCGGTGATTCATTTAAATTAGCCCAGGCTGCCGCCGAGCGTAGCGATTCCAAATACATTTTTTTCTGTGGCGTTCATTTCATGGCTGAGAGCGCTGACATTCTTACCTCACCATCTCAGCGAGTGATTCTTCCCGATCTTGCAGCCGGTTGTTCCATGGCCGATATGGCATCAGCTAATCAGGTTAGTGATGCCTGGAAAGTTATGCAGGAGTTAGGAATCGCCTCAAAGACAATACCCGTTACTTACATGAATTCCACTGCGGCAATCAAATCTTTTACAGGAGAAAATGGCGGAACAATCTGCACATCCTCAAATGCAGAGCGCGCGATGCGATGGGCCTTTGAAAAAGGCGAGAAGGTTTTCTTTCTCCCTGATCAACATCTCGGTCGGAATACCGCGGTTTTGAAATTAGGTTTGAAACTTGAAGATTGTGTCTTGTGGAATCCTTGGAAACCCCGGGGCGGTTTGAGCGATCAAGAGATTAAATCTGCTCGAGTAATTCTCTGGCGCGGACATTGTTCCGTTCATGGTCGCTTTAGTGTCGCCAACGTCACCGAAGTCCGAGATCGAATTCCGGGCGTAAAAGTTCTGGTTCACCCCGAGTGTCAACATGAGGTCGTAAAGGGCGCTGATGTTGTAGGAAGCACCGAGATGATTATCAAGACAGTGAAAGAAGCGCCATCAGGTTCATCTTGGGCCGTAGGCACCGAGCTAAATCTCGTTAAGCGCCTTGCCGCTGAAAACCCCGATAAGCAGGTCTACTTCTTGGATAAAACAGTTTGTTATTGCTCAACAATGAACCGAATCGATCTACCGCACCTTGTCTGGGCCCTTGAATCCGTTGTGGCCGGCAAGGTTGTGAACGAAATCAAAGTTGATGAAAGAGTCGCTCACCATGCACGAGTTGCATTAGAGCGAATGCTCGCCTTACCTTAAGTTCATGGCTGATAAAAAAGGGCGCCCGACTCCCAAGCGAAGAGAAGTTGAAGAGCAGCGAGTTTTTCGTCGCCTTGCACCAGCGGCAACTAAAGAGGCAAAGAAGCAGCAGAAAATTCAGGCTCGTCTCTCGCGTGCCGCCCAACGCCAGGCTTATATGCGCGGGGATGAGAATGCCCTTCCACCTCGGGATCGCGGGCCAGTAAGAAGATTCATTCGCGATTATGTTGATGCGCGCCGTTCCATCGGCGAGTACTTCTTGCCGGTGATTGTTCTGGTTCTCTTTATGACAGTCGTGCCTATTCTTGAAGTTCAATTAGCTGCGATAGTTCTGATGTATTCAGTCCTACTCTTTTCGATCATGGATGGTTTCTTCTTGAGTAGGAAAATCAAACGTGAAGTTGCGAATCGTTTCCCCGAAGCCAGCCTCAAGGGTCTTGGGATGTATGGGTGGCTCCGCTCAACTCAAATCAGAAAACTCCGGGCCCCAACTCCTAAAGTTAAGCGCGGCGCAACAATCTAAGCCCTCGGATTGGGCGAAACGTTCTTTGTTGGATCCTTTTCAGGTAAAGCCCCGAGAACTTCATCTATTGCACTCATAGTTGCAGAATCCAACTTCACGCCACTTGCTTTTATGTTCTCTTTAATCTGTGAAGGTTTTGTTGCGCCAATGATGGCGCTGGAAACATTTGGATTTTGTAAGACCCAAGCCACAGCAAGTTGAGCAAGCGTTAGACCATTTCCATCTGCGATCGGCTTTAGATTTTGAACTGCTGTTAATACTTCATCACGCATCCAGCGCGAAATCATGTTTGCGCCACCCTTCTTATCGGTTGCGCGGGATCCTTTTGGCGGCTTCTTTCCTGGAAGGTACTTTCCGGTTAAAGCGCCCTGTGCGATCGGAGACCAGACGATTTGGCCTATTCCTTCTCTCGTTGAGAGCGGAACTACTTCACTTTCAATAACTCTCCAGAGCATTGAATACTGCGGTTGACTTGAGACAAAACGAGTGTAGCCCTGACTATCTTGAATCTTGAGCGCATCACTTATCTGTGCTGCAGTCCATTCCGAGAAGCCGATGTAATTAACTTTCCCTTGTCGAATGAGATCATCGAAGGCGCTAAGAGATTCCTCTAGGGGCGTTTCAAAGTCGAAGCGATGCATTTGATATAGATCAATGTGGTCAGTCTTGAGCCGGGACAGTGAGGCATGGACTGATTCCATGATGTGCTTCCGGGAGAGGCCTCGGTCATTTTTTCCGGGACCGGTTGGCCAATAGACCTTAGTTAAGAGTTCATATGATTCCCGGCGCACACCTTTAAGGGCCTTACCGAGAACAGTTTCAGCTCTAGTGCCTGCGTAGACATCGGCAGTATCAAATGTTGTTATCCCATTATCCAGAGCGGCTCGAACACACTTTATCGCCGCCTCTTGCTCCACCTGGGAGCCATGGGTAATCCAATTTCCGTAGGTAATCTCGCTTACATACATTCCTGAACTGCCGAGTCTTCTATATTCCATGTTTGTAAGGGTAGCGCCTCCTTGCTACTCGGGTCTATTAGTGGTTTATTTCGCCCACAACTTAATAGTCGGCGAGTTTGGGGAAGTCGGTGAAAATCCGACGCTGACCCGCAACCGTGAACGCCCAGCTTGGCGTAAGTCGGATTACCAAATCGTCGATAAAACAACTGACCACCCGTCGAGGTTTGCGGGGCGGAGATTTTTTTTCGCCATCGTGAGCTCTCTTTCATTTATGAAAGGTTCACATGTTTAAGAAATTTGTTCTCGTAATCTCTTTTTTTCTCTTCTCTTTCCAATCACCTTTAGCCCAAGCTGAGAGCGGCTACCGTTATTGGGGCTACTTTCAAGCATCGGGCGGCGCAACGAGTTGGACCGCTGCCATGACAGGCCCCTCTGTCGAAGTGAAAGATGGCGATGTTGAAGGTTGGGCTTTCACTGCGAGCAGTAATGACATTCCAGCAACCGCGCCAATGATGGATCCTGATTTTGCTGAATTGTGTGGCGATGTTTCTGAAGTTGCCGGCAAAGTAAGAGTTGGATTAGTTGTGGATTTTGGCGCCGGTGAAATTGCACCTGCCGGCGAGACACCGCGCGAATTCTTTAGGGATTGCGTGCTCGTCGACAGTGGCGCAGTTGGACTTGATGTCTTAAACGAAGTACTTGAAGTGCGCGCTGCAGATTCGGGATTAATCTGCGGAATTGCTGGTTATCCGGCCGAAGAGTGCGGAGCTGAAATAGATATGGCCTTACTTGAGACCCAAGAGGTTGAATCGATCTCAACTCAAGAAGAGGCGAGCGAATCATCGACTTCAAACAACTCCCTTGCACTAGCCGGACTGGCAGTAATTGCAGTGCTAGTTGGCCTGGTTGCATTGCGTAGAAGATCTAGCAAGTAGCCACTTCATTGAAGCGTGAAATTCATCCAACCTTTTTCTGGCTTTGGGCTTTTTTCCTAGTCACCGCCCTTATCAGGTTGGATGAAATACGCTTTAACGTATTAGCGATATTCGCCACTGTCGCATTGGTTTATCTTTTTGGGTTAACACCGAATCGAGCAAGAGTTTTCAAATTGGCGCTACGTCTCGCCGTTTTAGCAGTATTCATACGAATGCTTTTTGCCATCTTTATTGGCGTTCCGATGCCAGGCAACACGCTATTCACACTTCCGCTAATTCAACTTCCCGATTTTCTAGTCGGAATACGGCTTGGTGGGGATGTAACCACACAACGCCTATCGACGGCGCTCGCTGAGGTCTCACTCTTTGCAGCATTAATAATTGCATTTGGCGCTGCAAACTCGCTAACTACGCCAACAAAAATTTTAAAGGCAATACCAAGAAGGCTCTATGGAGTTGGAGTTGCAACGGCGTTAGCCACAACTCTCACTCCCCAATTAGCCGCCAGCGTCTCTCGAGTTCGACAGGCTCAATTCCTTCGTGGCCAATCAGCGACGGGAATCAAGAGTTGGCGGCGGATAGGTACTCCAGTCTTAGAGGAATCCTTAGCTCGATCGTTGGATCTCGCTGCCTCATTGGAAGCACGCGGTTATGGAGCCTACGTAAATCCTTCACGCTATCGAGCAATTAAATGGGATTTAAATCATCTCGTCGCACTTTTGCCCTTGATTTATCTCGCTCTGATTTTTCCGCTCCTGACTATCCCCTCTTCACTAGCCATCTTCTTCTTTGCTCTCATTTTGCTTTCACCATTGGTGGCCTTGCGATGATCAGATTTAGGAATGTCTCATTGATCTATCCAAACTCTGAGCAAACAATCATCGATAACCTGAGTTTCTCACTCGCCGAAGGTGAATTCGTTCTTGTAATTGGCGAGACTGGCATTGGCAAAAGCAGCGTTTTGCGCCTCATGAATGGCCTCGTGCCACATCACACCGGCGGAATACTTTCGGGTGAGATTGAGGTAGCAGGAAGATCCACCAGATTGCTAAAACCTGGTGAGCTCTCTGATGTAGTGGGGATTGTCGGACAGAATCCAATTAATGGATTCGTCTGCGAAATAGTCGAAGATGAGATCGCTTTTACTCTGGAGACACTGGGAATCTCCCCTACCGTGATGCGTAAGAGAGTGGAGGAAGTTTTAGATTTGCTTGCTCTGGCCGAGCTTCGAAGCCGCGAAATCTCTTCATTGAGTGGCGGTGAGCAACAACGGGTAGCAATTGCAGCCGCGCTGGTTGCACAACCAAAAGTCCTGTTACTTGATGAACCCACCAGTGCACTTGATCCCATTGCTGCTGAGGAAGTTCTCTCAATTTTGCATAGATTGGTTAGCGATCTTGGATTGACCGTTGTTATTGCAGAACATCGATTAGAACGGGTAATTCAATTTGTTGATCGAATTTTATTAATCAAAGACTCGGGGCAAGCTGAGTTAGGCGATGCTCGAGAGGTGCTAGCAACTTCGCCGATTGCTCCTCCTCTAGTTGAACTTTCCCGGATTGCGAATCTGCCTGAAGTGGCTCTTACTATTAGGGAATTTCGTAAAGCGATCTCCGATGTGCGACAAGTAGAGCCTCGCTCTAACCAGAAAACTGGAGAAGCTTTGGTATCAATTAAGAATCTCTCGGCTTCTTATATTGATGAACTTAGTGAATATGCGCTCTCAAATTTAAGCCTTGAAATTCGTTCGGGAGAGATTGTCTCAATCATGGGAAGAAATGGCGCCGGAAAATCTACTCTCTTGAAATCTCTCGTCGGATTAGCTCCGATCCTTTCTGGAAACGTTTACTTAAGCGGTCAAGACCCGCTCAAGTTAAGTGGCAAAGAATTGATCAAAGAAGTTGGCTTGGTTCCCCAGGACGCTAGCGATTTATTGATTGAGAGTTCAGTCGCGCGTGAGTGTGCTCGGGCGGATTTAGATAATGAAGCGGTCCCCGGGAAAACTCTAGGAATCTATCAACAACTCTCCGCAGATGAGCGAAGCTCTATTCACCCTAGAGATCTTTCTGAAGGTCAGAAATTGATACTCGCTCTAAGTATTCAACTTTCAGCAAATCCAAAGGTAATTGCACTGGATGAGCCGACTCGGGGCCTCGACTACCAAGCAAAACGAAAACTGATTTCGATTCTAAAATCAATCGCGGCAGAAAATAGAGCAGTGCTGATTGCAACTCATGATGTCGAATTGGTAGCAGAACTTGCCGACCGTGTTGTCTTTCTTGCGGAGGGAGAGTTGATTTCTCAAGGGCAGACCCATGAAGCGCTCACTTCGTCACCGGCTTTTGCGCCACAAGTTGCCAAAGCTTTTCCAGGTAAAGGCATTCTCACCGTAGCAGAAGCAAGTAAGGCGTTGGAGAAATGAGGCGCTCGCTTCTGCCCGTGCTAATTATCGGAGTGAATGTTCTGGGACTTTTTCTTTTTACGTGGCCGCTTTTTCTCAATATCGAGGAGTTTGGTTTAGCTAATTTAACCCAAGCTACTTGGCTCGCTGCAGTTTTCGCTTTAATCGCAGTTGGAATCTTGGCGTTATCTATAAATGTCCGACTCCTTGATAGTAAGACGGTTGCAATTGTTTCTGTGCTCGTAGGTTTAATCTCCGCACTGCGACTACTTGGAGCTGGCGCAGTAGGAATCGAGCCCATTTGGTTCTTAATTATCTTGGCGGCACGCGCATTAGGAGCTCAACTTGGTTTTGTAATAGCGATTCTTGCGCTCTCTGTAAGCGCTCTGATTAGCGGAGGGATCGGTCCATGGCTGGCATTTCAGGTAATCGCTGCCGGATGGATTGCCCTCGGCGTTGGTTTGATTCCAAGGAATCTAAAATTCAAAGTTGAACGGTTCGCACTTGCGCTCTATGGCGTTTTGGCAGCGCTCCTCTTTGGCCTCTTAATGGATTTGCAACTCTGGCCCTGGTTACTTGGAAGCGATACTCAGCTCTCCTACTTGCCCGGAGCTAGCGTTACCGAGAATTTCTCCCGGTTTATGACGTTTCACTTTGCTACCGCACTTTCATGGGATTTGCCGCGCGCAATCATCACCGCCATATTGATTGTGATTACCGCAAGACCAGTGCTCAACGCCTTGAATCGTGCAAATACTCGCTTAAATGCGGTAGCAGATTGGCGCGAGGTTAACGAACGCGCGAAGGTACAAACGGCAATTTCGCCACTTTAGCTCTTACGTTTTTGCCGCGAATATCAATAAAAACTTCGGCGCCGATCTCAAGGGAAGCATCCAGAAGCGCTAGCGCAATTCCTGCCTTTATTGTGGGCGAGAAAGTTCCGCTCGTCGTCTCACCAATTTCGCTTTGATTCACAAAGACTTTCATTCCTGCTCTTGGAATTCCCCGCTCTTGCAACAACAACCCGCGCATAAGGCGCTTTGGACCCTTAGCCTTCTCGTCTAGTAAAGCTTCCTTGCCCCAGAAGTTTGATTTACTCCATCCAACTGCCCAATTTGCTCCCGCTTGAAGTGGCGTTATCTCAAGTGATAACTCATGGCCATGCAATGGGTATCCCATCTCAGTTCGAAGTGTGTCTCGTGCGCCCAATCCTGCGGGAAGTCCCCCTCTTTTTCTAACTTCTTCCAGCAAAACCTGCCAAACTTCATTGGCCTCATTCCAGTTGGGAAGAATTTCAAAACCAAACTCACCGGTGTACCCAGTTCGACAGATTGTTACTTCCCGACCAGCAATTAGAGCGTTCGTGAACGCCATATACGGAAGTTCAACAGCGCAACCAAGGGAGCGCAACACATCTTTAGCAAGCTGGCCTTGCAGCGCAAAGACACCGTAATCCATGTGATTATTAGCAATTCTTATTTCTTTAGGTGCTTTCTTAGATAATCTATTAAGCACTTCGCCTGTGTTTGCAGCATTTGGTACCAATAGAAAATCGGTCGGACTCTTTCGATAAACGATTAAATCATCAACAACTCCACCCGTCTTCTCATCACAAAGCATGGTGTATTGCGCCTTACCATCAGCGATTTTCGTTAAATCGTTTGTGAAGGCTTGATTTAGAAATTCGAGCGCGCCACCACCAGTAACGCTGGCTTTTCCAAGATGTGAAACATCAAATAGTCCAACCCGCTCTCTAACCGAGTTATGTTCATTGAGGACTCCCCCGCCCAAATCTGCTGGGTACTCAATTGGCATCTCCCACCCACCAAAATCCGCCATCTTGGCGTTCATTTCAATATGGAAATCATTTATCGGTGAGCGCTTTAATGGCGCAGAATCCATCACTCCAATAACCTAGCGCAATGGCTCCTACTCTTCGCGCGACAGATGCTCAGATAACCGGTGATGTCCTCGTACTTGCTCTTAAGCGGGATGACAAGAAGAAGCTCTCTATTCAAACTAGTGGTATTCGATTCGATACCGCATCTATTCTTGGAGCTTTAGATGAAATGGGCGCAACCGGCGCGCTAGATGAGGTCATAAAGCTTCCGGGAGACTCTCGCAAATTACTAGTGATAACTGGTCTAGGTAGCGGTGATGTAACCCATGAGACTTTGCGACGAGCGGCGGGTGCTGCTGCGCGCGCACTACTCGGTCAAAGTAGCGCGACATTTGCGCTCCCTCATAAAAATCGCGAAGAAGCCACAGCAATTGCCGAAGGAGCACTTCTTGGCTCTTATGTATTCGATGAGTTCCGTGGTTCTACGAAATCTGATCGCAAGTCACCACTTTCAAAAATTGAAATTCATACAACTCTCGCTGGTGACAAGAAACTCTCTCTAGCCCTCAACCGAGCTGAAGTAATGGCCCGCTACACCCACTTGGTTCGCGATCTAGTTAATACGCCCCCAAGTCATTTAAATCCAGTTTCATTTGTAGCAAAGTTCATGCCACTTGCTAAGAAGTTAGGCCTTAAGGTTGAAGTTTTGACTGAAGTGCAGTTGAAACGACTTGGCTATGGCGGAATCATCGGAGTGGGACAAGGCTCTGCAAATCCTCCTCGATTGCTTCACATCTCCTATAGACCTAAGGGTGCAAAGAAGCGTCTTGCCTATGTAGGTAAAGGAATAACTTTTGATACCGGTGGCCTCGCATTAAAACCCGCTCAAGGAATGGAGGCGATGAAGTCAGACATGAGCGGCGCTGCTGCTGTATCTGCCGCCGTTCTTGCAATCGCTGAGTTAAAGATTCCTGTTGATATAGATGCGTGGGCGCCATTAGCCGAAAATATGGTGAGTGATAATGCCACTCGCCCAAGTGACATCATCTCCATTTATGGTGGTAAAACAGTTGAAGTATTAAATCCCGATGCAGAAGGACGATTGATTCTCGCCGATGCACTCGTGCGGGCAGCTGAAGTTGGCTCTAAGAATGGAAAACTAGATGGAATTGTTGATGTAGCAACCTTAACGGGCGCCCAAGTTGTCGCACTTGGAACTAGAACTAGCGCTGTTATGACCAATAATGAAGATTTCCGAGAGAAATTTATGAGTACGGTTTCTAGAACTGGCGAGCAGTTCTGGCCGATGCCACTTCCTGAGGAATTACGGGCCTCATTGGATTCTCCAGTCGCCGACCTTGCCAATATCGGTGAGCGAATGGGTGGAATGCTGGTTGCAGGGTTGTTCCTTAAGGACTTTGTTTCAGCTGATCTTCCCTGGCTCCATCTGGATATTGCAGGCCCGGCCTATAACGAGTCGAAGCCCCATGGTTACACCACCGTAGGCGGAACAGGTGTCGCACTTCGCACTCTCCTCGCATTTGCTGAGGACATTGTTGGCCAATAAAACTGGCAAGATAAGTCAGGAATATATGGAGCAAACTTGCAGAAGGATTTGAGGTAAGAGTGGCGAATTTTGACCTGGTAATTCTTGGCGGTGGCAGCGGTGGGTATGCCTGCGCATTGCGCGCGGCCCAACTCGGTCTACAAGTTGTATTGATTGAAAAAGATAAGCTCGGTGGAACTTGTCTACATCGCGGATGTATCCCAACAAAGGCTCTTTTGCACGCCGGAGAGATTGCCGATAACACCAGGCATGCAGCTGAATTTGGCGTAAAGGCGGATTTCCATGCAATTGATATGGCCGGAGTCAACAGCTATAAGGATGGCGTAATTTCAAAGCTTCATAAGGGCCTGCAAGGTTTAGTTAAATCAAGAAATATTACTTACGTAGAGGGCGCCGGAAAATTAGTTGCAAAAGATACAGTCGAGGTAAATGGCCAGCGCTACACCGGAAAAAATGTTGTTTTAGCAACTGGTTCTTATGCAAAATCCCTCCCAGGCCTTGAAATCGACGGCAAACAAATCATGACTAGCGATCATGCAATGCACCTGGACTATGTTCCAAAATCCGTAATTGTGCTTGGCGGAGGCGTTATCGGCTGTGAATTTGCCTCTGTTTGGAAATCATTTGGAGCAGAAGTAACAATCATCGAGGCTCTGCCCCATCTAATAGCACTAGAAGATGAATCATCAAGTAAGCAATTAGAGCGCGCTTTTCGCAAGCGCGGAATTAACTTCGAGTTAGGAACAAGGTTTAAATCAGCAACTAAGAGCGCTACGGGTGTCACAGTTACTTTGGAAGATGGAAAGAATTTCAACGCCGATGTCCTTTTAGTCGCAGTCGGGCGAGGACCAACTTCGGCGAATTTGGGCTACGAAGCTCAAGGTATAAAAATGGATCGTGGCTATGTTCTTGTCGACGACAAGTGCCGAACTAATATTCCGGGGATCTGGGCGGTTGGAGATTTGATACCAACTCTGCAACTTGCCCATGTCGGATTTGCCGAGGGAATTCTGGTCGCAGAAGAAATTGCTGGGTTAAAACCTCGCGCTATTAATTATGACGGTGTTCCGAGGGTTACTTACTCCGAACCCGAGGTCGCTTCCGTCGGATTAACAACGGCTGCGGCAAAAGCGAAGGGTCATGATGTTGTTGAACTTAATTACGATCTTGCTGGAAACGGTAAGGCTCAAATTCTTAAGACTGCCGGCTCAATCAAATTAGTGGCCGCTAAGAATGGGCCAGTCCTTGGCATTCATATGGTGGGCGCCCGAGTTGGAGAGTTGTTGGCAGAAGCCCAGCTAATTTTCAATTGGCAGGCTGAAGCCTTCGATGTGGCACCCCTTATCCATGCACACCCCACCCTCTCTGAGGCGATGGGTGAGGCTCATCTAGCGCTGGCTGGAAAACCGTTGCATGCACATGGATAATCCAGCAATTGAAAACTTTGAAATCGAGAGGATGAGATGACTTTTTCGGTGAAGATGCCCGCACTTGGCGAGAGCGTCACAGAAGGAACCGTCACTCGTTGGCTTAAAGCCGAAGGCGATCAAGTTGCAATTGATGAACCGCTTTTAGAAGTTTCTACCGATAAAGTCGACACTGAAATTCCATCTCCGGCTGCTGGTGTGTTAGCAAAAATTGTGGTGGCCGTTGATCAAGTCGCCGCCGTTGGCGCCGAGTTAGCTGTCATAAATGATGGCGCAAGTGCATCTAGCGCTCCTGCTCCGGCGGCGCCAGTTGCTACTCCCGCACCAGTTCCAGCTCCGGTTGCAACTCCAGCTCCGGTTTCAACTCCAGCTCCAGCCACGCCACAAGTTTCCAGTGCAACTGTTGTAACGATGCCGGCACTTGGTGAATCAGTTTCAGAGGGAACGGTAACTCGATGGCTTAAGTCAGTCGGTGATCACGTCAACGCCGATGAAGCGCTCCTTGAAGTTTCCACGGATAAGGTTGATACCGAAATTCCGGCTCCCGTTTCCGGAACGCTAATCTCAATTGATGTTCCAGTTGATTCAACTGTCCCAGTCGGAGCGCGCCTTGCCTCAATCGGTGGCTCAGCTTCGGTCAAGACGGAAGCGCCCGTAGTCGCTCCTACTGCTCCGGCAAACTCTGCTCCGGCAAAACCTGCCCCAGTAGTGACAACTCCTGCACCCGCGTCGGTGCGCCCCGTACCGACTCCGCCACAGACTCCGCCCCCATTAGTTCCAAAACCATCAGCGCTAGATGATTCATATGTAACTCCAATAGTTCGAAAACTTGCCAATGAAAGTGGCGTTGACTTAAGCAAAGTGAAGGGAACTGGAGTAGGCGGAAGAATTCGAAAAGAAGATGTCTTGGCTGCCATACCAAGCAAGTCGAGCACACCATCTCCCGTAACGCCGACTCGTGAAAGCGTTGCCAGCGCTCCAGCAAAATCTGCTCCGACTTCGGCTTCACCACTTCGCGGTACCCAAGTGAAAATGTCTCGCTTACGGAAAGTGATTGCTGCTCGCATGCTTGAATCGCTTCAAGTAAGTGCACAATTAACAACAGTTGTTGAGGTTGATATAACTAAAATTTCTCGTCTTCGCGATAAAGCAAAAGCCTCTTTTGAAGCGCGCGAAGGTGTGAAGTTAAGCTTCTTGCCATTCTTTGCTGTTGCAGTCTGTGAAGCGCTAAAGGTTCATCCAGTTCTAAATTCTTCAGTTGAAGGTGATGTGATTACCTATCACGGCGCCGAGCATCTCGGAATTGCAGTCGACACGGAGCGCGGTCTTCTTGTCCCGGTAATTCGTGATGCGGGCGATCTAAATATGGGTGGAATCGCTAGAAGAATTGCTGAAGTCGCAGGGCGGACTCGCGATAACAAGATTGCCCCAGATGAATTAGGTGGCGGAACATTCACGCTAACAAACACTGGTTCACGCGGTGCGCTCTTTGATACCCCAATCATCAATCAACCACAAGTTGCAATTCTCGGACTTGGCGCTGTCGTAAAGCGTCCAACAGTTGTAAAAGGTGAAGATGGCGGAGAGACAATTGCGATTCGCTCAATGGTTTATCTAGCGCTCTCCTATGACCATCGCGTCGTAGATGGCGCTGATGCAGCGCGTTTCTTGAGTACTTTGAAAGAGCGACTTGAAGAGGGTCGCTTCGAGTCTGATCTGGGTCTTTAAATAATGGCTCTGCCCCAGCGGATAGCCATAACCGGCGCCTCCGGAATGATCGGATCGGCGCTAGTTGGTCATTTGAAATCCGAGGGTCACACCATTCAGCGATTGGTAAGACGTCCTGTTGTTTCACCTGATGAAGTGTCATGGAATCCACTAACAGGGGAAGTTGATCTTGCCGCGCTTGAAGGTGTTGATGCGGTCATACATCTGGCTGGTGCAAATGTTGGCGATAAACGATGGAGCAAGAAATATCGTGCTGAGATCTTGAATTCGCGCCTGCTTGGCACCAACACAATCGCAACTGCTGTCTCAAAGCTAAAGCCCGATGTTTTTATCTCTTCAAGCGCAATTGGTTGGTATGGCGAGACCGGAAATCGCACTGTTGTTGAAGATGACCGACCCGGTGATGACTTTCTAGCTGCTGTCTGTAAGGAATGGGAAGGCGCTGCTGATTCGGCTAGCGGTACTCGAACGGTAAAAATTAGAACCGGATTGGTTCTCGAACCAACTAGTGGCGCGATGGGAAAGATGTTGCCGCTCTTTAAATTCGGACTTGGTGGCAAATTAGGAAATGGAAAACAGTGGTGGTCGTGGATTACCTTGCATGATCAGCTAAAAGCAATCTGTTATCTCTTAGAAAAGGATGTGGAGGGTCCGGTAAATCTCGTCTCACCCAATCCAGCAACAAACCAGGAATTTACTGCAGCACTTGCGCGGGCACTGCGCCGACCAGCATTAATTCCAGTCCCCGGTTTTGCACTTCGTATTGTTCTTGGTGGTTTCTCCTCGGAAATCCTTGGCTCAAAGAAAGTTGCTCCTAAGAAGTTGCTCGATTCGGGTTTTGAATTTGATTACCCACATCTAGCACCAGCACTTGCGGCACTTATCGACCAGAAATAATTGCATTCGCGGCTAACCGGCCACTAAGCAGTGCCCCTTGCTGAGATGGCGTAGCCCGCCAATCCCCCGCTACATATATCCCACTCTCCCTTACAGCACTTGCAATTAATGGTTTTTGGGGTGGATGAAATGGAAGGGAGTTTGGTATTTCATATTTCGAAATTAAATTCCACCTTCTCGTTTCAACCTGCCAATGCTGCATAAGTTGGGCTCGCACTTCAGTCTCAGTTCCTACACCTAAGGTTGTGGCTGCAAGAAGCGCTGATCCCTTCGGTGCGTAGCTTGGTGCAGAATTTGAAATCACTACGGAATTTACAAGTGGCCCGGTTCCACCTGCTCGAAGATGTTTACTCTCAATTAGTCCGGACTCAATCTGGAAATACCAAGTCGTAGATTTGCTCATTATCGGTTCGGCAAGCTTCATTAATTTGGCTGAGCTGATTGGATCAAGGGCATTTATGACGGCATCCGCCTTAAATCTTGTTTCTCTTGTCAAAACCTCGGTTGCCGAAATATCTTTAACTTCACTATTGAATTCAATATCAATACCTGCAGCTAACTTCTCTGAAACTTCGCGTACTCCCCCAGACGGAATTCCCGGACTTCCCTTTATGAACCAATGAACTAACTCGCGAGCCATCCGGTTTGAAACCTCTGCTGAATCGCTAAGGAAAACTCCATCGAGAAATGGCTTCAGAACTTTATTAAAAAGAGTCGGAGACTTTGAAAGCGCCATGCCAAAGCTCTCGTTAGCACTAACTTTTCTTAAGTAATTCAAGAACCTTAATTTTTCAAGAAAGGTTCCTGACTTCCCACTCAAGAGATCAGGCAGATAGCGAAGATCTCTGCGGAAATCACCAACTTTCATTAGCCCAGCGGAAGTGAGAATCTCTATGCCCTTGGGCAAGGCGAAAAACTCAACTTCGCTTAAGGCATCACTCTCTTTTAATTCGGCATAGGCTGGGTTTATTACTTGAAAACCGCGATCGAGCGTGAATCCATCTAGATAATCTGATGTAATCCGCCCGCCTACTCGATCACTCTTTTCAAGTACCGTTACTTCAAATCCAGCTTCATTCAATATCCTCGCTGCGTTGAGTCCAGCCCAGCCAGCTCCACAGATCAATACTCTCTTGCTCACTGCCTTATATCTAGCTCTCTTGCCCGATCCAGAATTCTCGCTACATCAAGGGCAAACTCTCTTGAAATTGGCATCTCTGCGCCATTTTCTAAGGCGCTAAATACTTGGTTGTAGTAAGAGACATAATTTCCCGGGATGCCTTTGTAATCAATGCAGTTCTCACCCTTGTAGATTCGAAATTCACTTGTTGCGCTCGTTGCATCTTTCCAACCGGTAGATAACGGTTTAGCTCCAGCCCTGAGGAGAGCCTCTTGCGGATCTAATCCGGTAGCGATTAGCGCTGCTTTGCGTCCATTGACTCTCAGTCGGGGTCCCGGCGCCCCAGCGATTGCGCTCGCAGAAAGATACGAATCAACTCCATTTTCATGCTTTAAAACTATAAGAACATCATCATCAACTTCGCCACGGATCTTTCGTAGCGAAGCGAAGGCTACTTCTGCAGCTCCAAAGAGGTGCAATGCGGTTGAAACTAGATGGGTCTGAAGATCAAGGAGCAATCCCCCTCCAAGAATTGAAGGTGTGTTCTCCCGCCACGCGTTCGGGTTACTCTCCGGGCGAAACCTTTCAAAACGCGATTCGAACCGGAAAATATCGCCAATCTCGCCGGTCTCGATGACCTGTTTCATAGTCAAGGTATCACTATCAAACAAACGATTAAAAAATACGGTAATTGGAACTCCCCGAGCATCTGCATAGTCAAAAAGTGCCAATGTCTCGTAATAGTCCAACGCCATCGGTTTATCTACAACAACGGGAATTCCCGCATCTATAGCCAATCTTGCTTGTTCAGCATGCCCATCATTGGTCGAAGCAATTACTACTAAATCAAGTTCCTCTTCGACTAACTCTTGCGCGCTTGCCAAGATCGTCGCAAGCGGAAACTCATCATGCGCTAACCCTCGCTTTTCAATAGAGCGGGATGCGATGGCGGAAATAAAGAATCCTGCGGCCTGCAGAAGGGGAGCATGAAAGGAGCGACCAGCAAGCCCATAGCCAATGAGCCCGACTCGTTTCAATTCTTACTGCTTCTGCTCGTGCTGTAACTTCGAAGGCCACCAGATCTTCGGCCCGATTACCTTCACAAGGGCAGGAACTAAGAGTGAGCGGACAACTATCGTGTCGAGAAGTACGCCGAAGGCGACCGCAAAACCAAGTTCGGCAAGGAAGACGAGCGGCAGTAGTCCGAGTACTCCGAAAGTTGCAGCCAATACGACGCCGGCTGAAGTAATTACGCCACCCGTGACAGTAAGGCCTTTGATTACCGCAGCACGCGTTCCAATCTTCTTTGACTCCTCACGAACTCGAGTCATCAAGAAGATGTTGTAATCGATACCAAGTGCTACTAAGAAGACAAAGGCAAAGAGTGGGAATGAGGCATCGGTACCTGCAAATCCAAAGACATGCTCAAAGACCAACGCGCAGACACCAAGGGTGGCAACAAAGGAGAGAACAACTGTTGCAAGAAGTAACCCAGCGGCCAAAACACTTCGGAGCAATAACCCAAGGATGACTGCAATCAGGATTAAGACCGTTGGAATAATTACTCGATTATCGCGCTTAGATGACTCATCGATGTCATGACCAACCGCGGTCTGTCCACCCACAAGAATGTTCTCATTTACGCTCTTTACTGCCGCTCTGATATCGGGGATGAGAGCTTTGGCTTCCTTTGAGTCCGCCGGAACATCGAGCGTTGCGTAAACCAGAACTTTGCCTTCAACCACTTTATTTTCAAGTGTCGGTTGGCGAGTGACTGGATCTTGCAACGTTAATGGAAGCACATTTGCAACATTAGGAAGTCCCTTTACCGCGTTAATTACCGCGGCAAGATCGGCCTCATCAGCCACAATCTCAACTGGAGTTCCCTCTCCGCTTGGGAAATGCTCGCCCAATTTTTCAAGTCCAATTACAGAGTCGGTTCTACTTGTGAATGCTTCGGTCTGGGATAAACCATCACTCTTTAGGGTCGTGGAAAAGCCCGCAAGAATAAGGAGCGCAAGAGCAGTCGTAATCCAAATTGGCTTCGGCTTGCGATCCACAAAGTTTCCAACTTTGGACCAGAACCCAGATAACTTCTCATCTTCATCATCAAACTTTGGAATCTTCGGCCAAAAAATCCAACGGCCAAAGATGACAATGAGAGCAGGCAATAATGTAAGTGCAGCCAGCATGGCTGAGGCGATACCAATGGAACCTACGGGGCCAAGACCCCGGTTACTAGAGAGATCACTTAAGAGCAGGACCATCAAGCCAGCAATAACTGTGGAACCAGATGCGACGATGGGCTCAACAACTCCCCGAAGAGCGCGACGCATGGCATCAAATCTCGATTGGTGGTGATGGAGTTCTTCGCGATATCTAGATATCAAGAGCAGGGCATAGTCAGTTGCTGCGCCCAGCACCAACACATCCAAGATTCCTTGGGTTTGCCCATTGAGATCAATTAAATCTGCTTTCGCTAGGTAATACACAATCATCGTTGCAAAGGCGAGCGCGCTCGCAGCTGTGAAGAGAGGGATAATCCAGAGAATGGGTGATCGATAAACCAAAATCAAAATTATTGCTACCACAATCAAAGTTGTGCGAAGCAAGGTTGTGTCAATAGATCCAAAGGCGTCAAACAAATCGGCGAATATTCCACCTGGACCGGTCACATGCGAGTCCAACCCGGCAAGTTCTTTCTTCATCTCATCTCGAATAAATTCAATTATTAGAGGTAGTGCAGGTTCATCATCGATGTTCTCCCCAGCAATTACTGAGTCGATCTGCACGTTAATAAGGGCTGCTTTTCCATCTTGCGAGGGAATGGCTTGGATAGGGGCTTCGCCAGCAAAGTAAGTAGAGAGTGGCTTATTGGATTGCGGGAGAACTAAGTTGCCTAGACCTTGGGCAAATTCCTGAACTTGAGCGAACTTCTCTGGATTTTTTACGGGATCGACTTCGCCGACAACTATTAGAAGAGTGGGAAGAAGATCTAGCGATTGATCGGAGAATTTAACGATGACCTTGGAAGCCGCGGTCGATTCAGCGCTCTCAGGCAAGAAAGCCGAGTTATCGTTCTCTTGGACATTAGAGATCTTAGGGAAAACTTGACCGGAAAAACCTCCGACTGCAAGCCAAGTCACTATGGTGATGATTGCCAACCAAAGGGCCTTACGCGCTTTACTTCTCATTACCTTCTCTGATGTGATGCTCATAACGGGCTATCTTAGAAGGAGAAGCTCACAAAGGTTGCCAGGTGGGCCAACTAAGTAGGCTTAGCCTGTGTCTACTTCATCAATGATTACAGCCTCCGTCGATGTAAAGAGATTGGGACTAGTCGATTACGAAGTGGCGTGGGCGATGCAACGAGAATTACATCAAGAGATCGCTGAATCTAATCGCCCTAATACGCTTTTGTTGTTGGAGCATCCGCCAATCTTTACCGCAGGTAGAAGAACGCTTGAGAGCGAGCGACCAGTTGATGGCTCTAGGGTCATCGATGTTGATCGTGGCGGAAAAATCACATTTCACGGGCCTGGTCAAATCGTTGGATATCCAATCGTTAGATTGAGAGATCAACATAATGTGGTCGGGTTTGTGCGCGAGATTGAAAATGCATTAATTAATGTCTGTGGCGAGTTTGGAATTAAGAGTGAGCGATATTGCGAGAGATCTGGAGTTTGGATTCGAGACGGTAAAGGTGATCGTAAAATCGCCGCAATTGGAATAAGAGTTGCACGAGGCGTGACAATGCATGGCTTTGCGTTAAATGTCGACACTGACCTTAGTTTTTATGATCGCATCGTTCCATGCGGAATTAAAGACGCAGGAGTCACTTCCCTATCAAATGAACTTAACCGAGAACTCAAAACAGAAGATGTTCGACCAATTCTTGAGCGCCACATTTTCGAGGCGCTAGCAAAGGTTGCTATCTAATGCTGGCACCAGATGGAAGAAAATTACTAAGAATCGAGGCGCGCAATGCTGCCGTGCCGATTGAAAGAAAACCGGAATGGATTAAGACGAAGGCGCACATGGGGCCGGAGTACACCGCTCTTCGCTCTCTAGTAAGTCAAGAGGGGTTACACACAGTATGCCAAGAAGCAGCTTGCCCAAATATTTTTGAATGCTGGGAGGATAAAGAGGCAACTTTTCTTATCGGTGGCGAGCAATGCACGAGGCGATGCGATTTTTGCAATATTGATACAGGAAAACCGGCCCCACTTGATCGCGACGAGCCGCGCCGAGTGGCTGAGTCTGTGAAAACCATGGGACTTAAATATGCAACCGTAACCGGAGTGGCGCGCGATGATCTTGAAGATGAAGGCGCCTGGTTATACGCCGAGACGATTCGCGCTATCCATCAAGCGGTACCTGGATGCGGAGTTGAGATGTTAGCCCCAGACTTTTCGGCAAAACCGGAGCTACTGCATGAAGTTTTTGAATCTAGACCTGAGGTATTCGCTCACAATTTAGAGACTGTCCCTAGAATTTTTAAGCGAATCCGCCCAGCATTCAATTACGAGCGCTCGCTCAATGTCATTTTGCAAGCGCGGGATTTTGGATTGATAACTAAGTCCAATTTGATTCTCGGCTTAGGTGAGAGCCGAGAAGAAGTAACGCAAGCGCTACGCGATTTGCGCTCTGCTGGCTGTGAATTAATAACCATCACGCAATACCTTCGCCCTTCTTCGCGTCATCACCCCGTAGAGAGATGGGTGAAGCCCAATGAGTTTGTGGAGTTAGCTAATGAAGCTCGAGAGCTTGGATTCTTTGGAGTTATGAGTGGGCCATTGGTTCGCTCAAGCTATCGGGCAGGACGGTTGTTTAAGGAAGCAGCTGCGGCGCGAGCCGATGTTTCAAAGGCTTAGTTGCCATGGCAGATTTGGTTTATCGCCCAATAGTCCAAATCTTCAAAGGATTTTGGCGCTATCTTGATTTAGATTTTCACTTCCAAGGTGAGTCGCACATTCCCCGTAAAGGGCCAGCGCTTCTTGCGATGAATCACGTAAGTTATCTCGACTTTGCAATTGCGGGTACTGCTCTCCTATCTTCCAACCGGCTCGCGCGCTTTATGGCCAAGAAGGAAATCTTTGATCATCCCGTGGCTGGTCCACTTATGCGTGGAATGAAGCACATCAGCGTAGATCGAAACAATGGCGCCCCATCATTTGTGCAAGCGTTGAAAGCACTTAAGAAAGGTGAAATTGTTGGAGTATTCCCGGAGGCAACTATCTCCCAAAGTTTTGAGTTGAAGGCGATGAAGAGTGGCGTCATTCGACTTGCAATCGAATCCAAGGCTCCAGTTCTGCCTACCGTGATTTGGGGTAGCCAAAGAATTTGGACCAAGAAAGTTGCGCGCGATTTTTCCCGTGCTGGTTACCCAATTTTTGTCTCTATTGGCTCACCCCTGTATTTCAACGCGGAAGAAGATCCTGAGCTAGCGCTAAATAGATTGAAAAAGGCAATGCAGGAGTTGCTGGAGAGCGCGCAAAGTGAGTATCCAGACTCGCCTATTGGTCAACGATGGGCACCCGCTCGTCTAGGTGGAACAGCTCCCACCCCCGAGATGGTTGAATTGGAAAGTAAGCGGAACCGGAAGGAAATCTAAGTGTTTGGACGTAAAAAGAAAGAGAAGAGCTCAGCTCCGAAAGAGAAGCGCTTTAAAACGATCCGCGATGCCTACGCTCTCGCAAAGCGCGAATACCGTTTTGTCTTCGTGCGATGCCTTTTGATTTTTGCTGCGATCTTGATAGGCGGCATTCTTCTCGGTTCAACTTTAGATCGTGAGGGGTACGCTGCTTTCGTCACTCTCCCGCTCGCATTTCTTGCTGCATTCTTTTATTTCACCAGACTTGCTAGTAGTGCTGCTTATGCAAGTATCGAAGGTCAACTTGGCGCCGCTGCTAGCGTCTTAATGTCAATCCGCCGCGGTTGGACAATTACCCCGCACGTTAATTTTAATAAGAATCAAGATATGGTCCATCAAGCTGTCGGTAGACCTGGAGTCGTTTTGGTCGGTGAAGGTGGTCCCGCTGTCAAGGCGCTACTAAACGATCAGCGAAAAAAAATCGAGAGATATGCCCCTGGAGTTCCGGTATTTGAATTTGTGGCCGGAATGGGGGAAGGCCAAATTTCAATTCGCAAGATTCAACGCCACCTGAAGAAATATCCAAAGAAGTTATCACGAGTTCAAGTAAGGGAATTGCGCGCTCGCCTTAAGTCAATAAGCAGTATGACAATTCCGCTTCCTAAAGGACCACTTCCTAAGAATGTAGGGATGCCAAAACTTCGCTAATTGCGAACCCGTACCACCTGGCTCTTGGTGAACCGTTCATGTAGTCCCCGACTCTCCTCGTCTTGAACTAAGGGTGGAATCACAAGCACAAGTAAGAAAGTTCGTAAGAAAGCTGCGCCCGGAGTTATGAAGAGTTGATCGGGGTAACTGACCACTCGGAGCCCAAGGATTCGCTGGCCGATAGAGGCCCCGGTTAGCGCAGTTAGCAATCCGACTTCAAGGACGAAGACGCCCAACCTTGCCAAACTCGGCTCGAGGGAGCTGGCGAAGAGTGGATAAAACATCGCGGTAGAGAAGGTTGCCACCATCCAATCGAGGAAAAGTGCGGCCAGGCGCCGGCTAAGCGAGGCGCGCTTCATCTGCCGAAATTCCTGCATAGGGCCAACGGTACTGGGGTATTTGAAACATGTCCGTAACACACCAGATACCCCTCTTTCACTGCCGGCATCTACGATTCGCGTCATCTGCTCAATGGGGAGCAACCCGAAATTTATCTAGATTTAAATAATCTGGATCAAAAAAATAGGAGAGAAATGTTCAAGTCCTCAGCTGAACTAATTAGTTACATTAAGAAAGAGGGCATCTCCCTCGTTGACGTTCGTTTTATAGATTTACCTGGAATCCAACATCACTTCAATGTTCCCGCCGCTCAATTTACCGAGGATGTCTTCAAAGATGGGTTGATGTTTGATGGCTCTTCCATCCGTGGTTTCCAATCAATTCATGAATCCGACATGAAACTTCTCCCAGCTCCAGAAACAGCATTCGTCGACCCATTCCGCAAAGAAAAGACGCTCGTCGTTCACTTCTCGGTCGTAAATCCAGATGACAACTCTGCTTACTCACGCGATCCGCGCCAAGTAGTTGCCAAAGCCGTTGAATATATGCGCTCGACTGGAATTGCAGATACTGCCTACTTTGCTCCGGAGGCAGAGTTCTATGTATTTGATCGAGTCCGTTATCTAACCGGAATGAATACTGGATATTACGAAGTTGA
>RGYL01000001.1 GCA_010032085.1 Actinomycetota bacterium | reverse complement strand
ATAAAATGAAAACCACTTCTCAAATGCAGAGTCGGGTGCGCTTCATCCAGCGCTGCCTAAAGGAAAAGTTGTAGGACGCGGAGCTTGGGTGAAATCAATCCCGATTCCATTTAATGGAAATCCATCTCCCTACGCGATTCGCGGAAAGTATGACTTATTAATGGAATTCACCGATGGCACATACGGGATTATTGATTGTAAATTCCAAGGAAAAGATAATGATAAGAGCGAGTTTTATGCTCCCCAACTCGAGGCATATGCATTTGCGTTAGAGAACCCGGCATCTGGAAATCCTATGAAAATTTCAGTTATGGGACTTCTGGTTTGGTCACCCAAGAAACCTGTAGGAAATCCCGATTCCGGTTTTAATCTTGAACTAAATAGCTCATGGTTTCCCATTAAGAGAGATCCAGATGCACTTCAATCCCGGTTGGGAGAATTTATAACCATGATTTCTGGGCCAACTCCAACTAAAGATAGTTCCTGTGAGACTTGTAAATTTATCTCAGATCGCCGCGAAGTTTTTGGAGCCGAGTAACTACTCCTCTTCGTCCTTATCTGAATTTCTCCGCTTCTCCTCAGCGATAGCCTCTTTCGCCTGTGAGGCATAAATATCTACATACTCTTGTCCGGACATATCCTGTAATTTCTTCATAATCTGATCTGTAGCCTTACGTAATTCTTCTGGGCTAGCTGACTTTTCTGGACCCTGGAAGTACATCGGTTCACCAAAAATCATTTTCACCCGCATTATTTTTGGAATAACTTTCCCTGTTGGTTGAATCTCATCGGTGTTAAACATTGCAACTGGTACGACTGGAGCGCCAGATTCAAAAGCGAGTCGAGCCACGCCAGTGCGACCTCTGTAAAGCCTGCCATCTGGGGATCTCGTTCCCTCTGGATAAATACCTAGGCACTCCCCTTTTGAGAGAACCGATAACCCGGTCAAGAGAGCAGCTTCACTGCGCGATCCACCTGCGCGATCAACTGGCACCTGACCTAAGGCGATAAATGCTAATTTTTTAAGAAGTCCCTTTGGTCCCGGAGAAGTGAAGTACTCACTCTTTGCCAAGAAAGTTACCTTTCGTGGCACAACCAAGGGCATAAAAATTGAATCGCTAAACGAGAGATGGTTTGAGGCAATAATCACTGGGCCATTTGCCGGGACATTTCTTAGCCCTTTTACTTTGGGTCTAAATAACAGGGTGAGGATGGGAAGAAGAAAAGATTTAAGCAATCCATAAGCGACCTTGTCACCTTGTACAACGTCAGAGACATTCTTGCGCTTTCGCCTTGCGACCATGACGCTAATTTAGAGCCTCTTTTGGATTCTAGGTACAACTTTGTGACACTATCGGGCGCATGAGCATTCCTCACGCTGAGCCATTTGAGCTCTTAGGCGGAGAGATTGCCGTACTTATGATCCATGGATTTACTGGCTCACCCGCATCCATTCGCCCTTGGGCTGAGGGCCTTCACAAAAAGGGATTCACGGTAAAAGTTCCTCGGTTGCCCGGACACGGAACATCTTGGCCCGAGATGAACCAGACTAAATGGCAAGACTGGTATTCCGAAGTCGAAAGCTCATTTATTGAATTACGTAAGCGCCATCGCCGTATTTTTATTGCGGGATTTTCTATGGGTGGTGCACTTTCAATTCGGCTCACTCGGAA
Source organism: Actinomycetota bacterium (assembly GCA_010032085.1). GTDB lineage: Bacteria > Actinomycetota > Actinomycetes > Nanopelagicales > Nanopelagicaceae > MAG-120802. Next base: position 30,310 of record RGYL01000001.1, on the reverse strand, counting down.
ATTTGGCCGCGAGATTGAAGGATTGATTCTTGTAAATCCCTCGATTGGTGATAGTCGATTAATAATGAAGTTTGTTCCTTTACTAAAGTACTTGATCCCATCGATTAAAGGTCGTGGTACCGATGTAGCGGCGCCTAATCCCCCGCGGCACAGCTACGGACGTACACCGCTAAAGGCGCTTCATTCCTTACAGGAACTGTGGCGAGTGGCACAGCAAGATTTAGTTTCTATTAACGCCCCGCTCATGATTGGTTACTCCGTTAACGATCATGTTGTCGATCCGAAGAACTCAGAATTTGTTATCGAAAATATCTCCTCAGTCGATATTCGCGAAGTAATTTTTGAAGAGTCATTTCACAATGTCGCTCTAGATTATGAGTGTGGCGTTTTAATTGAGGAAAGCCATACTTTCATGACCGATGTCCTTACTGGACAAGTTTCATTGGGCGATGAGAGTGCAACTATCAATGAGGAATTTGCCTCGATAGTGGAGGGTCTTGAGTTAGATCAATCAGCTCCTACTACTTTTCTCGATGAACTTGAAAATATTGATGCGGCTGAAAAATATCAAGGAGATAACCGAGCCTTACCGACGCTCACATCAATACAGCGAGGAGCGCTGTTGGGTGTCACTTTGGGCCCCGCTTACATACTTATCAATCAGGTTTCTTCCTTTGATCCTTTGGGTTTGGGAATTTGGCCTGGGCTACTCGCGCTTCTAGCTGGAGTTACAACTTTTTTCTGGCAGATGAAGCCGGAGCAAGATGATGGAGATGGGGTTGCGCTCTAATGTCTGAATCCTTCCGTTGGGGAATATTGGGCACAGGGGGAATCGCCCGGACTTTCGCGCGCGACCTACAGCTTCTGCCCGGCCACGAGATTGGCGCAGTTGGCTCTAGAACAATTGGTAAAGCGGAGAGTTTTGCAGCGGAGTTTTCTGCTCAACCCTATGGAAGTTATGAAGCCTTAGTTGAATCGGATGTAGATGCAATCTATGTGGCCACGCCGCACACTCTCCATGCCGAAAATTCCATACTCGCGCTCAATGCCGGGAAGCCGGTTCTTTGCGAGAAGCCCTTCGCGGTAAATGTTAAAGAGGCAGAAGCGATGGTTGCCGCATCAAGAGCGAATCACGTCGCGCTAATGGAAGGGATGTGGAGTCGATTTTTGCCAACCTACCAAGTAATCCGCGAAGTCGTAGCGTCTGGTGAATTAGGTGAACTTGTTGCAATCTATGCCGATCACGGCCAAGCACTTCCTGCCAATCCTTACTATCGCCTTCATGCGCCAGAGTTAGCGGGCGGTGCGCTTCTTGATTTAGGAATCTATCCAATCTCTCTAACCTTCATGATCCTTGGTGATCCAGATTCTGTGATGGCTACTTCGATAAAAACTGACACTGGCGTTGATGCCCAGACTTCATTCATTTTTAGTTATGTATCTGGACAGCACTCAATTATGACCACGACTTTAGAGGTGAGAACTCCTTGTACCGCCAAAATTATCGGGACACGTGGGCGAATTGAGGTAGATAGTAATTTCTATACTCCAACTTCAATGCGTGTGATTATCGATGGAGAGGCGACTCAAGAAATTCCAGCTAACTATCAAGGTCACGGAATCCGTGAACAGGCTGATCACTTTGCAGAGATAGTTCGAAGCGGAGCTATTGAAAGCCCTTTGATGTCCCATGACGAGTCACTCGCAATCATGGACTGTATGGATGAGATCCGCTATCAGATAGATCTCAAGTATCCCTTTGAAAATAACGATTAATAGCGGGAGATGTTGGCAACGCCAATAAGCCCGGCATCATTTCCCAAGGTTGCAGCCACTAGTTCCGGTAGCTCGCGCTTACCTCGAAATAGAGAATGTTGTGACATTGATTCACGAATGGGACGAAGCAAGATTTCTCCGGCTGCGATTACTCCCCCACCAATTACTACCTTCGCTGGATCAAGCGCTGCTTCAAGTGTTGCGACCAAAACTCCGATCCAATATCCAGTTGTATTAAAGGCAGCAATCGCAACTGGGTCGCCATCTTTCGCCGCAGCAGTGAGGTGCTCGCCGGTGAGTCCATCGAGTGTTCCATTTCCTCTCGCAAGTAGAGCGCGCGCTCGATCAGGCGATGCAGCGATGGATTCTCGCGCATGGCGCATCAGCGCCGTACCCGATGCATATTGCTCGTAGCAACCACGCAATCCGCAACCACAGAGGTGTCCATCTGGGACTGCGCGCATATGTCCAAATTCTGCGGCAGCGCCACGTGATCCTCGGAAAATCTTTCCAGCAGTGATTAACCCTCCGCCAAGGCCTGTACCAATAGTGAGTAAGACCAATTCATCAGATTCTTTACCTGCGCCAAATTGTCGCTCACCCCAAGCCGCAGCATTGGCATCATTTTCCAGAACAACGGGGCGCGAAATTAACTCTTCAAGTTCATCGGCAAGCTCTACACCATTCCAATTAGCTATATTTGGGTTAGCAATTATCTTTCTTCGATTCGGAGCAAAGAATCCCGCGGAGCAAACACCTATTCCTTGCACGTCATGTTTTGATTTAAGTTCATTAGCCATCTCGGCGATAACTTTGGTGAGCGAATTACCGCCTTCAATCGGCGTCTCGCGACGGAGCTTCTCAATTATTTTTCCTTGAGAGTCGACGACGCCGGCAAGGACCTTGGTACCTCCGACATCGATACCAATGTCAAAAGTCATTTAACCTTCAAACTTCTTCTTGAGTTGAGCAAGCGCAGCATCGATTGTTGCCAGCTCTTGTTTCTTTCGCATCATCTCAGGTACTGGCAACGCAACTCGTACATTTAACTCGTATGTGACCTTTGTGGTGTCATCGCCGTTATCTTCAATGCTGTATTTGCCGGTCATCTCAGTCATCAAATCAGCTTCTTCTAGCGAGAATGAGATTGAATTGGGAAAATCCGAGTAGTCATAATTCAAAGTGGCCCGATCTTTCAAAACTCCCGCTTCAATCTTTACCGTCGCTTTAGTAGGCCGTCCCGATCCATCTCGCTCACTTACCTCAACGCTCTTTATGGCGGAGGACCAGGTCGGATACTTTTCTAGATCGACTAGAACTTGAGCCACTTCTGAGGCAGGGGCTTCAATTTGCTGGGAATTCGAAGAGTTATTGGCCATGGCGGGAGGCTACCTCTTCCCGAAGAAGCCCTCTACCGCTATTTTTTAGCCATGACAACAGCCACCCTTAATCAGTTCTTCGCACCAGCGCTAGAGCCTGCAGCCACCGCTGGGAATCTAACCAACTTAGTTGCCGAACGCGCATGGTTCGAGCCAGAAAGAATTATGGTCTCAAGACCTCTTGGCGATGGCTGGCAACCAGTTACTGCTCGCGAGTTGGAAGCGGAGATACGCGCGACTGCAAAAGGTTTGATTGCATCTGGCGTTGAAATAGGTGATCGCGTCGCAATCATGGCGCGCACTAGGTATGAGTGGACAATTTTGGATTTTGCGATTTGGTTTGCTGGTGGAGTAACTGTTCCAATTTATGAAACATCATCTGCTGAGCAGGTTGATTGGATCCTTACCGACTCACACTCCGTTGGAATTATCGTAGAAACACCACAACTCAAAGAATTAGTGGCTCCGATTCTTCCTGCTTACACTAAGAATTGTTGGACGATGACAGAGAACGTTCTCGCGCAACTCGCTTATCTTGGAAAAGATATTCCTGATACTGAGATTGATCGTCGCCGCGAAGCGTTGACTCCGGACACCTTAGCTACATTGATTTACACATCAGGTACTACCGGTAAACCTAAGGGCGTCCAACTTACGCATGGCAACTTCCTTTCTGAATGTAGCAACGTAGTGATGGGCGCAAAGGATCTATTTATGAAACCTGGCGGATCGACTCTCCTATTCCTCCCCGTTGCTCACGTCTTTGGTCGAATGGTTCAAATCGGATCAATTCGTGCTGGACTTCATCTAGCGCACTGTGGTGATGTGCTGGGTCGTCTAACTACCGATCTCGCCTCATTTAAACCGACATTCGTACTTGCAGTACCTCGAATTTTCGAAAAGGTTTACAACAGCGCAGAAGCAAAAGCTGACGCCGCTGGTAAAGGTTCGATATTCAGGAAAGCAGCCGCCATTGCGATCGAATACAGCAAGGCGCAGGATGAGGGCAAAGTACCCCTAGGTCTAAAGGCTAAGCATGCGCTCTTCGACAAGTTGGTCTTCTCAAAGATTCGCCACGCCCTTGGTGGAAGAGTCGAAGCAGCAATATCTGGCGGAGCGCCGCTTGGGGAACGTCTCGGTCACTTCTTCAGAGGTGCTGGCGTACGTGTTCTTGAAGGATATGGATTAACGGAAACTACAGCTGGCGCAACCCTAAATCTCACAACAGCACATCGCGTTGGCTCGGTTGGCCGACCAATCCCTGGAACCACTATCAAAATTGCAGATGATGGTGAAGTTTTGATTAAGGGGCCGATCGTAATGCGAGGCTATTGGCAGAACGACGCTGCAAACAAAGAAGTGTTTACCGAAGATGGATATTTCCGCTCCGGTGATCTTGGCAAACTAGATGACCAAGGTTTTCTTTACATCGTTGGACGCAAGAAGGAATTGATTGTCACATCAGGTGGAAAGAATGTTGCGCCAGCAGTTCTTGAAGATCGTCTCCGTGCGCACCCACTAGTAAGCCAATGCATCGTTGTTGGCGACAATCAGCCCTTTATTGCGGCACTTGTGACCATCGATCCTGAAGCAATTAAGCCTTGGTTAGTAGCGAACAAGAAAGAGGGCGCTACTGTTCCAGATCTCGTTAACGATCCTGACTTAATCTCAGTCATACAAACTGCTGTAGATGAAGCTAATAAAGCCGTAAGTAAGGCGGAGTCAATAAGGAAGTTCAAGATTCTTCCAGTTGACTTCACAATTGCGGGCGGGCAATTAACAGCAAAACTATCGGTTAAGCGTCACGTAGTTCATAAAGAGTTTTCGGCAGAGATTGCCGAACTCTTTGCCTAAAAGAGACGATAGTAATAGAAGCGAGCGTTTAGAACTTGCGCGCCGACTCCACGATGGGCCGGCGCAGCAGTTAATTTCCTTAGGTTACAAGCTTGATGAAGTAATTGGCGATCCCGATTTATCAAACACTAATCGCAGGCTAATCCGCCAGGCCCGCTTAGATCTTATTGATCTAACAAATGATTTAAGAGATGAGTTGTATCTACTCGAGCGGTTATCAATCAAGGATGCCGTTGAAGAGGTCCGTGAACTTCTTGTAGATCTAGATATCGAGGTTTCCTCGCCGCTTGAGAAGTTGGATGAGCGAACCGAAAATGTGCTAGCGCAAATCATTTTAGAACTGGCTTAAGGAGAGCCCTAGTTGGGCATCAAACCCTCGAAATAGTCGGTGAAGCAGCTTCAAAGCGTGAAGCTATTGTGCAAATTCCGCATCACAAACCGAATTCGATAGTAGTCGATCTCCATCTTCCTGACGGAAGCGGTCTTGAGGTAATCGCCTGGGCAAGGGCGCGCGATCAGAAGCTAGGGATTGTTGCACTTACCTTTTCAAACCATGCTGAACAGATAGATGCTTGCATGCAATCCGGGGCGAGCGCATTTGTAGAGAAAAGCTCTCCCATAATTCAATTAATTGAAGCAATCGAGCTAAGTTGCAAATCGCCACTTAGCTTTAATGTCCGCAGAGCGACAAATCTAATTCAAGTTAGGAATAAGGATTATGGACTTACGGCTCGCGAACTTGAAATTCTTGAGATTCTGCCTACCGGTATGACGATAACTGAGATGGCAAAAGCGCTTTTTGTAAGTGAGGCAACGGTGAAAACTCACCTAGCCGCTATCTATCGAAAACTTGGAGTGGCAAATCGAGTCAAAGCAATTAACGCAGCGCGAGCAGCTGGACTATTGCCGAAGTAACTCGTTAAATCGCGCTGACCAAATATCCCAGTTCCACTCCGATTCCACCCAATTTCTACCCCGGCCACCAAGGCGCGCCCGCAAGTTACTATCTTGAAGAAGTTCAATCGCGCGAGCTGCTATCTCAGGCACATTATTTCCATCCACTAAAAATCCAGTCTCGCCTGCAATTACCGCATCTGGAGCTCCTCCAGAATTGCCCACTATTACCGGTAACCCACAGGCGCTCGCCTCCAGGTAAACGATTCCCAACCCCTCTACCTCTAACCCAAAGAGTCGATCGCGAGATGGCATTGCGAAAACATCACCGAGCGCAAAATATCTTGGCAGCTCCTTGTAGTTGACGCGGCCGATAAATCTTACGGAGCTCTCGAGGCCAAACTTTTTTACTAACTGGTCTAACTCTTTTCTATGAGGACCTTCACCGACAAAAACCAACTCCACATCAGGAATTACTCTCTTTATGGCTGGTAGCGCTTCGACTAATCGGTCTTGGCCTTTACGGTGAACAAGTCTTCCCACAGAAATTATGGTTGGCCGAACTCGCTCCATGGGATGAGGAATGAAGTGCGATATATCTATTCCTGGTGCGATCTTCTTAAGTTTTTCCCTAGGAATTACCCGAGCTAATGCGTTAGCGGTGTATTCAGCTAAATAACCAAAGTGATCGACATTTCTTGCCATTTCTCGCATCAACCATGAGAAGGGTGGAATTTTTGACCACCACACTTCATGGCCATGAGTGAGAGCGACCAATTTCCTAATTTTGTGGATCCGTAGCCATCTTGAACTCAAGGCAAGAGGGGCGGCCGCTCCAAACCAAATAACTTCAATATCTCGATCCCTAATCAACTTGCGGACCGCCCTAATAACTCTCGGGGTTGGAAGCAATATCTTCGCTTTATCGCGGAAAACTTCTACGCCAAAATCATCTAACCAATTCCGATCGTATTCGACCGTTTCACTTTGCTTTGAGGTATAGACGAGAACTTCACCTTTTGGTAGCCGCTCAAGTAAGCCAATAATGAAGGTCTCAATCCCGCCGGCGCGAGGACCGAAGTCATTTGTCAGGAGAAGTATTTTGGGCAAGCGATAACTCTAGCCGTTAGAGGCGGCGCGCTCCGATATACCTTTTCTTGCCAAAATAATTTCCAAATTCAACAATTTGTACGCGAGCGCCGGGACGAGGTGCATGAACCATCTTGCCCTTACCAATATAGATGCCCACATGCGAGATTGGAGTTCCAAAGAAAACTAAATCACCTGGAAGAAGATTGCTGCGGGCGATGGAGCGACCATAGTTGTATTGAGCACGTGAAGAGTGAGGCAACCTCACCCCGGCCTGTTCGAAGGCCCGCATAGTAAGACCGGAACAATCCCATCTGATTGGGCCAGCAGCGCCCCAAACATAGTTATCACCAATCTGCTTAACGGCATAACGAAGTGCAAGTCCTGCTCTTCCCGAAACGGTGTTAGCGAGTTTTGCCTGCTCCCGTGAGTACGCCTCGCGTTCAGCAGCATCCATCTCTTGAATCTTGCGCAGCCGCTCTCGATCTTTTGCCTCTAATTTTGAAAGAAGCTTCTCGGCGGCCTCCAATTTGGATTTAACTTGAGCCGCTTGAGCGCGATATCGAGCTTCGGCTGCTTGTACTAAACGCAATTTATCTGCGACTGTGAGTGTGGTTGCATCTAGACGTTGCTTGGCAGTTGCGAATTTTCGCAATTGAGTTGCTTGCTTGCGCGTTATATTCTCGAGTGAGCCAGCAGATGATAAATAAAGTGAGGGGTCAGAGGAGAAAAGTAATTCAACTCCCTCACCTAAGCCTGTTGATTTGTATCTCGCGACAGCAATTGTGGCTAGCGAATTTCTAATCTTCTCAACTACAGCTTTCTGAGAATCGGCCTCTTGCTGGACGGCGCTTAATTGTGAGCGCAATCTCTGTAGTTGAACTTTTGCAGCCTGGGCATTTTCGCCCGCTTCGGCGGCATCATCTTGGAGTTGTTCTACTTCTTGACGGACCCGAAGGAGGTCTGCACTTGGGGCGGCATTTATTGATGGAGTGACTAATCCAATAAGGGCAAGTGAAATCAACGCCACTAAGCCAAAGCGCGCCTTCAACATCGGTTTAGGCTAACTGCGGACTCACTTATTGCTCAACCTGAACGGCGCTTGGATTCCTGTGAATCTTGAATATTTTCGTATCTAAGCGGTGGAATCATCCCTCTCGAGGCGAGTAAATCAATCACCCGGGCCTCCTCAGCCTCAAGGCTCGAGTTAGAGGGTGGGCCAATCAATATAGTGACCACACAATCTCCGCAGGCTATATCTCTCATGGTGCAGGTATCGCAATCAATGATCATGGAGCAGAAGGTAGATGTGGCCACTGACATCCCAGCCAGCCCAGTACCGTTGAGGCGTGTCAAAAGTTATGGCGAATCTAGTTATCGGTAGTAATGGAATGAGCACATTGGCAGGTTCTTCCCGGGGCCTCTCAAGCCCAGCCGATAGAGCGAGATTCCACCTATTGCGCCAAAAGGCAGAGGTCATCCTTATCGGTGGCTCCACTTACCGTAGCGAGCCCTACTCCAAATGCCCTCTTCCGCTTTACATCTCAACTAGAGGAGTTCAAAATGAAGTTGGAAAGTCTAAGTTCTTAAATCTTTCGCCCGCTGAGTTAATTGAAAAAGCTCGAGAAGATGGCTTCAAAAAGCTATTGGTCGAAGGTGGCGTTCACTTCTTATCTGAGTTGATTAAAGACGCCTTACTTGATGAGTTTTTCCTCACCAGGTCCAGCAAATTAGGCGATGACAATTTCTTTAGTGAAACTGAATTGAAACTAAAGTACAAAGTTGTAAGTGAATCCAATGATGGAGGCGAATGCTTTCAAACATGGGAGCGGATTAACCAGCGGCGATAAAACAGACTCCGAGAATGGCAAAGAAAATTCCTAAATATTGCACCTTATGAAGCCGCTCATTTAGGAATTTAAATGCGAGCAGCGCGGTCACGATGGGAAAAAGTGACCCAAGAACAAGCGCAATTGAGACTAGTCCTTTTGTGGTTGCAACTCCTAATAGGAAATTTGCAAGAAAATCTGCAATACCAATAAAAATTAAGAGCGGAAACATCTTGACTGGAAAACCGCCGATAGTACGAAAAGCAATTGCAATTAAAATACAAATTGCAACTGAAGCTACACGCATTGAAGTCATCGTGTGCATGGAATCAATCTTTGCGCCAATAGCGATGAAAGTAAGCGCTCCACCGAAACCAAATGCGGCAATAACCGCAAAAATTAAGGGCTTTACCGGAAGGCCGCCTTTAATTTCTGGGCCACTTGCTAGAAATGCTCCGAGAAGCGCAACTGTTATTCCGATTGTTTGAATCCCGCTGGCTCGCTCTCCTTGGGCGTATGCAACCGATAGAGGAATCAAAACCGAAAGAGAGCTTATGGGGCTGACAACTCCCATTCGACCCGTTGCTAAACCAGAGTAAAACGCAAGTAAACCTATGAATCCGGAGATTCCAGCAATCACTCCAGCAACAAAGTAACCATCCCATTCAAGAGTGGGCCTTATAAATGGTGAGCCAAATTGGGTTCCGATCAATATGACGCTGACACCAAAAAGCAGACCGAAGAATTGGGAAACTCCAGTGACGGCAAGTGCCCGGTACTTCTTTGAGAGGTTTCCCGCCAGATAATCGGCTGTTCCCCAGAGCAAACTTGATAACAATCCAAGTAGCGAACCCATGGATTTAGCCTATCTGCTCGCGCCTTCCGAAGCGGACTGCGCCCCTCTTCTACCCTTGTCTCATGGCAGAGAATTCGCAATCGCAGCGAGATCAGATTCTCTTCGAAAAATTCTGTGCTGATGCGCGAGCGTTTAAAACGCGAGTAGAGATAACTTTTGAGGAAGTTCCGGCGCCGCAGCGTCTTGCGCCACATGCAGTCGCATTCTCGGTCGATGTAGAAGTTAGAGGAGACGATGTAGCTACCGGTCGCTTTGTCTTACTCCACGACCCGGCTGGTCAAGAAGCATGGGAAGGTAAATTCAGAGCAATTACCTTTATCCGTTCTGCTATTGAAGAAGATCTCCAATCCGACCCATTGCTGACGGATGTGGCCTGGTCTTGGGTGGGCGAATCACTAGATTCGGTTGGAGCAAGTTATCTGGCAACTAGTGGCACGGTAACAAAAGTTTCAAGTGCATCATATGGACAGCTTTCAGAGCAAGACCAATCTTCTGAGATTGAAATCAGAGCTTCTTGGACTCCCTCTAATTCAGCAAAATTAATGGATCACTTAAATGCCTGGACCAGGATGATTGAGACGGTATCTGGCTTAACTCCGATCGCCGAAGGAGTAAGTGCGCTAAATACGCGTCGCTAATCGATGGAGATTTTGAGCGCACCGACGGGTGGAACCCCGGCGGTAATTGAATCGAAGGCTGAGTTCTCATCGGCCATAGAAAAACTTGCACTTGGAATTGGGCCAATTGCAATTGATGCCGAGCGGGCCAGCGGCTTTCGCTACAGCGCTAGGGCTTATCTAATACAACTATTCCGACGCGAAGGTGGACTACACCTGATCGATCCGATTGCTCTGGCTGGAGCGGAAGAAGTAGAGAGACTAAATCTGCTCTTGGCGAATACTGAATCTGTTATCCATGCCAGCAGTCAAGATTTGGAGTGCCTGCGTGAATTTGGTGTAGTTCCAAAAATCCTCTTTGATACTGAATTAGGAGCCAGAATTGCCGGTTGCGAGCGGGTGGGACTTGCATCTTTATGTGAGAACTTACTTGGCGTTCAGATCGCTAAAGAACATAGCGCTGTTGATTGGTCTATCCGGCCACTTCGCCCCGAATGGCTTGATTACGCGGCGCTTGATGTAGAAGTATTACTTGATATTCGCGATAAGGTCGAAGCTCTCCTTTTAGAGGGAGGTAAATTAGATTGGGCGAAAGAAGAATTTAGCTCAGCACTAACTTTCACCGCTAACAAAGTTCGTAGAGATCCATGGCGACGCACTTCTGGGATGCACCAAATCAAATCTCGTTTTGAACTTGCAATCATTCGTGAGCTCTGGAATGCGCGTGATGAATTAGCTAAATCAATAGATTTAGCACCGGGAAGATTGCTCTCTGATGCCGTCCTAATTGATTTAGCAAAACATAAACCAGAAAGCTATGAAGCATTTTTAGCTCTACCAATTATGAAGGAGAAGATCCGTAACGAGATTCAAAGATCCCACCTTCCTCGCTGGTGGCAAATACTGCAGGGTGTATATGAGATGGATCAATCGCTTTGGCCGGAAATGCGTGCACGCGGGGAGTCCATTCCGCCACCGCGAGTCTGGCGAGATAAGTTTCCTATTGCCCATATTCATCTGCAGCATGCGCGTGCGCTCTTGAGTGTGAAGGCGCAGGAAGTTAATATGCCTCTCGAAAATCTAATTTCCCCTGAGATAGTTCGAAAAGTTCTCTTTAACGAAGGCAAGGAAAAAATCACGAGTTACTCCCCCGATTCAGTTAAGAGTGTTTCTGAGTCTCTCCACTCCTTCGGTGCTCGCAACTGGCAGATCAATCTCACAGCCGATGCGCTCGCACGAGCACGGAGTGAGAGCGAACCACCAACTAATCCCGCGCCTGAGGAATGAGCTGATTTACGCAACATAAATGTTGCGTAAATACCCCCTTCGGAATTAAGGTCTGCTCATGCGCAATCGCCTACTTCTGCTTATCCCCTTTTTGGCCTTAATTGCCTCGCTCTCAGCCTGTTCCGGCTCTAGCCCGGAAAGCCAGAGCCTCGTTATCTACTCGGGTAGGGCCGAGGAGTACATGGGAAGCCTCTTTGAAGACTTCACTGCAGAAAGTGGGATTGAACTTGAGATCCGCTATGGCGACTCAGCTGCGCTGGCCGCTCAAATTCTTGAAGAAGGCGAAAACTCCCCTGCAGATATCTTCATCTCGCAAGATGCCGGAGCACTTGGCGCCGTATCGGCAGCGGAGCTCTTAGCTCCCCTTGAAGATGAGTTGTTGAATAGCGTCGATAAATATTTTCGCTCGCCGAGTAAGGATTGGGTGGGATTAACCGGAAGAGTACGAGTTTTTGCCTACGCGCCTGATCGCGTCTCTAACTTACCGAAGAGCGTTGATGACTTAACCGACTCGACCTGGAAGGGGCGAATCGGAATTGCGCCCACAAATGCCTCATTCCAAGCTTTCATCACCGCCATGATCCAGACCCGCGGCGAAGTAGAAACCGAGAAGTGGTTAAGAGCAATCGTGGCTAATGATCCGAAATTTTACGAAAAGAATAGTCTCATTGTCGAAGCGATTGATGCTGGTGAAATCGATGGTGGTTTAGTAAATCACTACTACATTTTTGAAGTTGCTGAGGAGCTTGGGCGTGAGATAAATGTAGAGAATTCCTTCTTCGCCGCAAATGATATTGGTAACTTAATAAACGCCTCAGGCATCGGAAAACTCAAAACCAGCAAAAAACAAGAAGTTGGTGCAGAACTAATTGCTTTTCTGCTTTCACAAAAGGCCCAAACTTTCTTCCTAGATGAAGTAAAAGAGTATTCCGCAGTAAACCCGGCGCGCAATCCAGCCGGAATGATTCCGTTAAATCAGATTAAGGCTCCTGCAGTCGATCTTGCGTCTTTGACAGACTTGAAACGCACCCAACAACTACTTATAAAAGTAGGCTTGCTCTAATCGAGCAGATTGCCATGACACTTCCTCTCATTAACGAGCAAGCGATGGCGCGAGGAGAAGATTCCCGCACCTCGCCGCTTTTGATTGGCTCTGCCTTAATCTCCCTGGGCTTTGTGGCCCTTCCACTTGGTTACCTTTTCGCTCGCGCTCTCCAAGGCGATCTCGAATCGCTCCGAATTGTTGTTTTTCGCGCCAAGACTTTGGAAGTTTTTCTTACTACCGTCTCGTTAGTAACAATCGTTGCATTTCTCGCCACTCTCCTTGGATCTGCCATCGCTTGGTCTCTTCATAACATCAAACTTCCCAACCCCAATGTATTTAGAGCCTTAGCCATCCTGCCGATAGCTATCCCAAGTTACGTATTCACTTATTGCTGGTTATCTCTAGGGATTCTTCCTTCGGGCTATTTCGCTGCGGTAGTTGTTCTTACTCTTTCCACTACTCCTTATGTGACTCTTGCGGCGCTCGCATCATTACGTCGAATTGATTCAGCGCAGATAGATGTCGCCCAAACTCTTGGCCTTAATCAATTTAAGATTTTCTTGCGTGTGACTCTGCCACAAATGCGCAACGCTCTTGCTGCAGGAGCGCTCTTGGTCTCTCTATATGTTCTAAGTGACTTTGGAGCAGTCTCACTCCTCGGCGTAGATACATTTACTCGTACCATTCAAAATACCTACCAGGGAAGTTTTGATCGTAGTAGCGCCGCCGTGCTTGCGCTCATGCTCGTAGCGCTCTCCGGAATAGTTATTTCAATCGAAGTTCAATCACGGAATCGCTCACGCATCTTTAAGGGTTCAGTATCAATAACAAAGCAGGTAGCGCCGATAACCGCAATTCGAGTGCGTATAGTCGCAACTTCATTTCTAGCGCTTTACATTTTGGCGGCTCTGATTATTCCTATGGGAGTTCTGCTACTGAGATTTTTTGCTAGACCTCAACCAATTGATTTCTTTGAGTTAAGTCAGGCCGCGCTCTCCACAATTCTGGTCTCCTCAATTGGTGCGATATTTGCGCTACTTCTAGCTATCCCACTTGCCTTGCTGGCGCTACGCGCAAGTTTGCTCGGCAAAGTGGCCGAACGAGGAGTCTTACTCGTTAATGCCCTACCTGGTGTTGTTATGGGATTAGCTTTGGTCGCTCTCGGTTCTGATTTTCCATTGATCTACCAGACCGTTGGATTACTTGGAATCGCGTACTCAATTCTTTTTCTTGCCAGATCGGTGGGAACAATCCGAACTTCCCTCTCACGGGTCCCCGAAAACTTAACTGAAATTGCTGCAACACTGGGTCAATCAAGAAGTCGGATTTTCTATCGAGTGACGCTTCCATTGGCTGCGCCTGGGGTTTTGACGGGAACCTTATTAGTCTTGCTCTCATCGATGAAGGAGTTACCCGCTACTTTGATGCTTAGGCCAACGGGATTTGAGACTCTTGCAACTGAAATGTGGAGTAACACTGCAATTTTTCGATTTAGCGAGGCTGCTCCTTACGCATTATTGCTCGTCATCATCGCCGCCATTCCTACCTTTTTGATTAGTAGGCCAGATAAGAATTACGTTGAAGAGCGATCAAGGGAGGAAATCTAGTGACCGCTCTTGAAATAAAGGATCTTGGCGTTCATCTCGGGGCTAAAGAAGTTCTTCGAAATCTAAGCCTAGATATTCCCTCCGGAACTTTTGCAGCTCTTTTGGGACCCTCCGGATGTGGAAAGACAACGCTACTAAGGACGATAGCTGGTTTAGTCAGACCTTCTTCTGGGGCCATTAGATTTGGCAAACAATTAGTAAGCGTTTCATCCCTTGTGCTGCCGCCGCATAAACGAAATATCGGATACTTGCCCCAAGAAGGTGGATTATTTCCGCACCTTAGCGTTGCCGAGAATGTGGGATTTGCTCTAGAGAAGAAACTTAAGAGCTCGGAACGTGGCACCATCATTGACGAAATGCTTGATCTTGTTGGATTAGCTGGATTCAATAATCGAAAGCCTCATCAATTAAGCGGCGGTCAGCAGACAAGAATCGCATTGGCGCGAGCTCTTGCCACAAAGCCCACCCTCGTTCTATTGGATGAACCATTTTCCAATCTTGACTATGCGCTACGAGCTGAAGTTAGTAGTGAAGTCGTCTCACTTCTAAAAAAAACCAAGACGACCTCACTTATGGTCACTCATGATCGGGAAGATGCTCTTGTCTCTGCTGACATCATCGCCCTGATGCGTGAAGGCCGTGTCGTGCAAGCAGGTTCACCAGAAGAGGTTTACATGCACCCCGTCTCAGCACAGAGCGCTGAGAGCACTGGCGATATTTTGGAACTTCCTGCGATTCGCGTTGGTGGCAAGCATCTAGTATCCGCGCTTCATCCTGAGGTGAAGCGATCGGGAAGAAGTGAGAGCGGATACCTGCTTGTCCGCCCTGAGGAGATTCGCATCGTCGATGCCAAGGGCGCAAAAGCAAAGGCCGTAACGCAGGCCAAAGTCACCCGGATTCATTACTACGGCCATGACGCGGTATTGGAGCTAACAGTTCCCGGACTTAGCGGAGAGTTAAAGGTTCGGGTTACCGGAGCGCTTAAGTATGAGGTCGGTAAGTCGGTCTTCCTCGAGCACGTTGGGCCAATTCGCTGGGTGTCGCAAATTCCTACTGGCGAGTAGGGTTGCGGTATGAAATCTGCCGCCACCACAACCAATGTCGTCTTAATTGACGCTGTTCGAACTCCATTTGGAAAAGCTGGAAGTCTTTACGCCGGTACCCGCGCCGATGACATCATGGTGCGCGCAATCCGCGGTTTGCTGGAACGCAATCCAAAGGTAAAACCCGCAGATATTGATGATGTTGCTATTGCTGCTGCGACGCAATCAGGTGACCAAGGAATGAATATCGGTCGTTCTACTGCAATTCTGGCTGGCCTTCCAAATACAGTTCCAGGTTACTCGGTTGATCGTTGGTGTGCAGGTGCGCTCACTTCAGTTACAACAATTGCAGGCGCCATCAATATGGGCGCTTATCAACTTGCCATCGCAGGTGGCGTTGAGCATATGGGTAACCATCCAATGGGTGAAGGTATGGATCCAAATCCAAGATATCTCGCAGAGAAAATCGTTGATCCAGATGCCCTAGCGATGGGAAATACCGCAGAGAGATTGCATGACAAGTTTCCTCACCTCACTAAAGAGCGCGCCGATAAGTATGCATTAGCTTCTCAACAAAAAACTGCGGCCGCATATCAAGCCGGAAAAATTCAACCTAATCTGATTCCGGTTGCGGTACGAAGCGCTGAACAGGGTTGGGGTGTTGCCACAGTTGATGAGCCACCTCGCCCCGGTACAACTCTCGAGGCACTTGCTGCACTAAAAACGCCGTTTCGTCCTGCCGGTCGAGTAACTGCTGGAAATGCCGCTGGATTAAATGATGGCGCTACAGCTGCGCTTCTTGCGAGTGAGAGCAAAGCAAAAGAATTGGGTCTAAATCCAAAAGCGAAACTTGTGACTTTCGCATTTGCTGGTGTGGAACCTGAGATTATGGGTTACGGCCCGGTCCCATCCACGATTAAAGCACTTAAGCTCGCCGGTCTTGGAATCGAAGATATTGGTCTTTTTGAAATTAATGAAGCATTCTCCATTCAAGTCCTCTCCTTCCTGGATTACTTTGGAATTAAAGATGACGATGCACGGGTAAATATTTACGGCGGCGCGATTGCAGTAGGACATCCGCTCGCTTCATCTGGCGTTCGTTTGATATTGAATCTTGCAGAAGGATTTAAAGAACACCCTGAAGTTCGCTACGGAATCACCACCATGTGCATCGGACTTGGTATGGGTGGAACTGTAATTTGGGAAAATCCGCATCATAAAGATTATGGAAAGGCGTAATCAATGGTCGAGTTCACTGCTCCCGAAGGCGCGCCCGAAGAAGTTGTAACAAAGTCACTGCTTCGCGAGGTTGATCTCACGCCATTTGGTTTTAATGGAACGCTCTCATTGATAACTCTCGATAATGGAATGGATTACAACCGTCCAAATACCCTCGGACCACAATCACTTAAAGAGTTAGAGCAAGCGATAACAGCTGCAGAAAATAGCTCCTCCTCCGCTATTGCAATCACAGGAAAGCCATTTATCTTTGCCGCCGGTGCCGATCTTTCAGCGTTACCCTTTCTGAAAGATAAGTCACAAGCACTTGCCATGGGAAAGTTCGGCCACGATCTCTTTAAGCGTCTTGGGCGCGGGAAGAAGCCAACTTTCGCATTCACAAATGGTTTAGCTCTTGGTGGCGGTCTTGAGGTTGGCCTGCATTGCACTTATCGCACGCTCGCAACCACTGCATTTACCGCTCTGCCAGAGTGCTTCCTTGGAATTGTTCCGGGATGGGGCGGCGCAACGATTCTCCCGAAGTTGATTGGACCTGAAAAGGCAGTCCAAGTAATAATTCTTAACGCGCTAAATAACAACACCATGATGAAGGCGAAAGAAGCGCTCGCCCTTGGAGTAGTCGATGCAGTCTTCGAGCCAGCAGATTTCCTCGAGAAATCATGTGCTTTCGCAGCCGATATTTTAAGTGGCAAGAAAAAGATTGAACGTGTTGATCACTCAAAAGACGAAGAGTCTTGGCAGCGGGCTATCGCAACGGGTAAAGCCGCTGTTGCTAAGAAATACGGGGGCGCCGAAGTAGCGGCACCTTTGAGAGCCCTTGAGTTGATTGCGGCGGCGAAGTCCAACACCCTCGATCAGGGATTTGATGCCGAAGATGAAGTCCTTGCAAATCTGGTTATGGATAATCCACTTCGCTCATCTCTATATGCATTTAACCTAATCCAAAAGAAGCGTAAGAAAGTTGAGGGCGCCCCAAAGCCAGCGCTGGCCCGAAAAGTTAATCGAGTTGGCGTAGTAGGAGCTGGATTGATGGCCTCGCAACTAGCGCTATTGATAATGCGAAATTTGAAAGTACCTGTTGTAATCACAGATCTTGACCAGGCCCGCGTGGATAAGGGAATTTCCTGGATTCATGGCGAAATCGACAAGTTAGTAGAGAAGAAACGGCTAAATCAGGAGGGCGCTTCAAGGCTAAAGGGACTTGTGAGTGGCTCAACAGATCAAAGCATTTTCGCCGGCTGTGACTTTATTATCGAAGCAGTCTTTGAAGAGTTAGCAATCAAACAGAAACTCTTCCAAGCGCTCGAAAAAATCATCTCGACTGAGTGCGTACTTGCAACAAACACATCTTCGCTCTCCGTCGAAAAGATGGGCGAAGGTCTTACACATCCAGAACGAGTAGTCGGCTTTCACTTCTTTAATCCAGTTGCGGTAATGCCACTTCTTGAGGTCGCGCGCACCAGCAAGACTGATGATGCGACTACTGCAACTGCAATTAGCGTTGGTAAAGAATTGAAGAAGACCATGATTATCTGTAAAGATGCTCCGGGTTTTGTAGTTAATCGCTTATTGACCCGATTTATGGGTGAAGTGACCGATGCAATCGATGAAGGTACTTCTTACGATATTGCCGATAGCGCACTCAGGCCGCTCGGTTTTCCGATGTCACCGCTCGAGCTCTTTGGACTTGTCGGTCCGGGTGTTGCACTTCATGTCTCAAAGACTTTAAATGCAAATCTTGGACCTCGATACAAAGTTTCACCAACAGTTTCCAGATTGGTAGAGAAAGGCGTGAAGTCTTTCTACGTTAAGGATGAAAGTGGAAAATTAGTTGCCAATCAAGAAGCACTTGCTCTAGTAGAAAAGGGCACAACCCCTTCAACCGCCGAGCAGGTCCGTGCACGCGCACTTAAAGCTCTAGCCGAGGAGGCTCGGATGATGCTTGATGAAGGTGTCGTTGCTACGCCAGCCGAGATTGATTTATGTATGTTGATGGGCGCAGGCTGGCCGATGCATCTCGGAGGAATACTTCCTTATCTAGATCGTGAAGGAATTAGCGAAGCGGTTTGTGGTCAACGCTTCCATCCGCCTGGAGTTGCCTCTCTTCCTGCGTAACGCTTCCAGAAAACCAAGTTACGAGTTGGCGCGCTACAGATTGGGCAGTAATTCCTAGATCTTCCAAGATTTGATTTCGCTTTGAATGCTCAATGAAAGTGAGTGGCACTCCGATTGAATGTATAGGAGTTGCAATATCTAATTCACGGAATGAATCGGATAACGAGCTTGCGATACCACCACTCTTCACGCCATCTTCTATCACCACAATTCGCGAATAGCGCTCCGCCATTCTTGCCAACGCAGCGACCGGAAGTGGCCTGACCCAGCGCGGATCAATCACAGTCACCCCAACTCCTTCGCGATATGCCTGGGCTGCAGCATCAACTGCTAATTGAGCCATTGCGCCAACGGCAATCACCAAAATGTCGGGGCTCTCACCGCGATAGAGAACATCGATACCTTCACGCCTTTCAAAAGCGGGAAGTTCGGCGCTAAGCGCGCCTTTCGGAAAACGTAAGAGAGTCGGCGCATCATTTACTAAAACGGCCTCACCCAATAACTCTCGCAGCCTTACGCCATCGCGCGGCGCTGCAACTCTTAGCGTTGGAACGATTCCAGTTAACGCAAGATCCCAAATTCCGTGATGGGATGGACCATCATCGCCAGTAATTCCGGCGCGATCCAAGACAAAAGTTACCCCCGCTTTGTGAAGAGCGACATCAAGAAGTAATTGGTCAAACGCACGATTTAAGAATGTGGAATACACCGCAACAACCGGATGAAGCCCTGCAAAAGCCATTCCAGCGGCAGAGGTTGTGGCGTGTTGTTCGGCAATTCCCACATCAAAAGTTCGATCTGGGTATTGCTCTCGGAATTTATCCAATCCAGTTGGGCCGAGCATTGCAGCTGTAATTGCCACAACTTCTTTCCGTTCACGGCCAATCTCAACTAAAGCGCTAGAGAAGGCTTCTGTCCAAGTCTTACCTGCCTTCGCAAGTGGCTCGCCAGTTTCAGGATCAACGACGCCAACTGCATGGAATTTCTCTGCTTCATCATTGAGAGCTGGTGCGTGTCCGCGTCCCTTCTCGGTAATTGCATGAACCAAAACTGGTCCTTCAAATTTCTTCGCTTGGATTAGCGCCTTTTCAAGAGCCGCAATGTCATGGCCATCGATAGGACCTAGATACTTAAGTCCCAAATCCTCAAACATTCCCTGAGGAGCCACAATATCTTTCAAGCCTTTCTTCATTCCGTGCAGTGTTTCGTAAATCGGGTGGCCGACAACCGGAGTTCGCTCCAGCACTCCTTTACCCCAGTCCAAAAACTTCTCGTAACCTTTAGTCGCTCGCAAGGTCGATAAATAAGTTGCGACGCCACCAATAGTTGGTGAATATGAACGTTCGTTATCGTTAACAACTATTACAAGTCTCAGGTTCTCAGAAGCAGCAATGTTATTTAAAGCCTCCCACGCCATTCCTCCGGTGAGCGCCCCATCTCCTACTACTGCGACAACAGTTCTATCGGTGATTCCTTGAACGCTAAATGCCCGCGCAACACCATCAGCCCAAGAGAGAGAAGTCGATGCATGTGAATTTTCCACAACATCATGTTCGCTCTCGGCGCGGCTGGGATAACCCGAGACCCCGCCTCGCTGTCTTAATTTTTCAAATCCATCAGCGCGACCAGTAAGAATCTTATGTACATAGGACTGGTGACCAGTATCAAAAATAACAACATCATGCGGTGATTGAAAGACTCGATGTATTGCAATGGTTAGTTCAACAATTCCCAGATTTGGACCAAGATGGCCACCGGATTTTGAAACTTTATCTACAAGAAAACTACGTATCTCTTCGGAGAGTTCAGCCAGTTCAGACTCGCTCATGCGCGCCAGATCAGATGGAGATTTCAGGCGGGGCAAGTACTTCATAGCCCCATGGTAACTACTTGGCCTCGAACTCTCTAAGTGAATCAATAATTAGGCGAGTAATGAACGGAGAACATATTGCATGATGCCGCCATGGCGGTAGTAATCCGCCTCACCCGGAGTATCGATCCGCACCTTTGCAGTGAATCTCTTATCCCCTGCCTGGACCGTTACAGTCTTTGGAATCCGACCCTCGTTCAATTCTGTTATTCCTGAAATTGCAAAAGTTTCATCTCCGCGTAGCCCAAGGCTCTCACTTGTTTCACCATCTTGGAATTGGAGAGGTAGAACTCCCATGCCAATCAAATTGGAGCGATGAATTCTTTCAAACGACTCCGCGATCACTGCCCTAACTCCGAGCAAAGCGGTGCCCTTTGCCGCCCAGTCACGTGAAGAACCAGAGCCATATTCCTTACCGGCGAGAATTACTAGAGGCACTTGAGCTGCTTGATAGGCAACAGATGCTTCATAAATCGTTGTTTGAACTCCACCTGATAAAAAGTTTCTCGTGTATCCCCCCTCTACCCCATCAAGAAGCAGATTCTTCAATCGAATATTCGCAAAAGTTCCTCGGATCATGACTTCATGATTACCGCGACGCGAACCATAAGAGTTGAAGTCAGCGCGAGCTACACCATGTTCCTGTAAGTACTTTCCAGCCGGGGAATCTGGCTTAATTGAACCAGCCGGTGAAATGTGATCGGTGGTTACAGAATCACCTAACTTTGCAAGTACTCGAGCGCCTTCGATATTAGTTACTGGCTTTGGTTGCCGTGGCATACCTTCGAAGTAGGGTGGCTTTCTTACATAAGTGGACTTTGTATCCCATTCAAAAGTTTTACCAGTTGGAGTATCAAGTGAGGTCCAGCGGTGATCGCCTTGAAAAACGCTGGCGTAATCTTTTCTAAACATCTCTGATGAAATAACACTGTCAATCACTGCTTGAATCTCTTGTGGCGATGGCCAGATATCGCGTAGGAAAACATCTTTACCGTTGCTGTCCTTTCCAAGTGGATCCTTCTCAAAATCATGATCCATAGTTCCAGCAATGGCATAAGCGACAACTAGTGGTGGCGACGCAAGATAATTCATCTTTACATCTGGACTGATGCGGCCTTCAAAATTTCGATTTCCCGAGAGAACTGCAGCTACCGCAAGGTCATTTTCATTTACAGCCTTGCTGATTTCTACGGGAAGCGGTCCAGAGTTTCCGATGCAAGTCACACACCCATAGCCAACGAGGTTGAAGCCTAGTTTTTCCAAGAAAGGAGTCAGCCCGGATTTTTCGTAATAATTAGTTACAACTTTTGAACCTGGTGCCAAAGTCGTTTTTACCCAGGGCTTACTGTGAAGTCCCTTTTCTACCGCCTTCTTTGCCAACAACCCTGCACCGATCATCACGCTGGGATTTGAAGTGTTAGTGCAGGAGGTAATTGATGCAATTACAACGGCACCATTTCCGACCGCGCCACTCTTCTCATTTACCGAAACCGATACTGGTGACTTCGCACTTTTATCACTTAAGTAACCGGGAAGTGACTTCGCAAATGAAGCTTTTGCATCACTTAGAGAGACTCGATCTTGTGGTCGCTTTGGTCCTGCAATTGATGGAACGACATCTGCGAGATTGAGTTCCAGATGCTCTGAGTACCGCGGTGAAACATTTGGATCGTGCCATATGCCTTGCGTCTTTGCGTACTTCTCAACTAACTCTCGCTGCTCTTTGCTTCGGCCGGTCAGTTCAAGGTACTTAAGGGTCTCATCATCAATCGGGAAGATTGCAACTGTTGATCCGTACTCCGGAGACATATTTCCAATGGTTGCGCGATTTGCCATAGGTAGGGCGCTAACTCCGGGACCATAGAATTCAACAAATTTTCCAACGACGCCATGTTTACGGAGCATCTCAGTAATTGTCAGAACCAAATCTGTAGCAGTTGTTCCCATAGGAAGGTTTCCATTGAGTTTGAAGCCAACAACTCTCGGGATGAGCATGGAAACTGGTTGGCCTAGAAGCGCTGCTTCGGCCTCAATTCCGCCCACACCCCAACCCAAAACTCCAAGGCCGTTGACCATAGTTGTGTGCGAATCTGTGCCAACAACAGTATCTGGATAAGCGCGTAGCACGCCACCCACTTCTCGAGTCATTATTACTCTCGCCAAATATTCAATATTTACTTGATGAACGATTCCTGTTCCGGGTGGAACTACTTTAAATTCATCAAATGCGGTCTGGCCCCAACGCAAAAATCTATATCTCTCGGTATTTCTTTCATATTCAATATCAACATTCTCTTGAAAAGAAGTTGCCGTTCCATATTTATCGGCGATTACAGAGTGATCAATTACCAGCTCTGCGGGAGCAAGTGGATTGACTCGGGCTGGATCTCCCCCTAACTCCGTTATTGCTTCGCGCATTGTGGCGAGGTCAACTATGCATGGAACACCAGTGAAGTCCTGCATAATTACCCGGGCTGGGGTGAATTGGATTTCGGTATCCGGTTGTGAATCAGGGTTCCAGTTCGCGAGCGCTTTTATCTGGGAAGCCGTTATGTTGGCACCATCTTCGGTGCGGAGTAAATTCTCAAGGAGTATTTTCAATGAGAATGGCAGAGTCGATGCCCCATCAAGACCAGTAATGTCAAATATCTCGTAGCTCTTACCTGATACATCAAGGGACTTCTTCGCCCCAAAAGAGTTCTTACTCATGCGCGTAATCCTAACCGGTTGTAACTATCTGACCTGCTAATCAATTCGGATGAAGCGCGCCACACTCTCAATATGTTGGGTCATTGGAAATAGGTCAAAGGCCCGAAGTCCATCTAACTCGTAGCCACTACCCTGCAAGATTGCAGTATCTCGAGCAAGCGATGCTGGATCGCAAGCGACATAGATAATCCGGCGTGGGTTAAGCGCCCTAATCGATTTCAATACGCGCTCACCTGCTCCTGCCCTCGGTGGATCAAGAAGCACTACATCAGCACGTTTAAAAGCCTTCAGCGCTACTTCTACCTTCCCTTCAACAATCTCCACATTTTCATAATTAGCAAAGTTTCGGCGCGCATCGGTAATAGCACTTGCAGATTCTTCAATCATGGTGATGCGCCCATTTACGCCAACGAGATTTACGGCGCCACTCGTAAACAAGCCAACACCGGAGTAAAGGTCATAGAAATGATCTCCTGTTTGTAATTGGGCGAGCTCCATCGCGGCGCGAAGAAGAATCCTAGGAGCCTCGATATGGCTCTGCCAGAAACTCTCTGGGGAGATAGAGAATACAAATCCATCTACTTCTTGCTTAAGCAAAGCGAAACTTTCTCTACCTTCGATAGTCGTTGTCACTTCCCCATCTGTTCCAACCGCAATATCTACTTTTTTGCCAATCGGGAGTTTTCGTGAACTAACACCTTTGATGTCTATCTTTGGATGAGCGATTTTACAATCTTCGATTGCAATCAAATTATTTCGCCGGGCTTCATACATAGCTAACTTTCCATCGTTGGAAACGGTAAATTCCATTCGAGAACGCCAACCCGTGATGGGAAGCACTTCTTCAACAGCAACATCAACTTCCATTTTTGCCAACCGCAGGAATTGTTCTTTAATTATCTCGGCCTTTAGCTTGCGCTGTCTTTCGGGCGAAATATGTTGAAAGTCGCAACCACCACAACCTCCGGGGCGGGCCAAGGCGCACGGAGCCTTCACTCGATCTAAAGATGCAGAAATAACTTCAATGCAATCTCCCCGAGCAAAACTTTTTGATAAATCAGTTATTCGTACCCGAACTTTTTCGCCAGGAATTGCATGCCTAACGAAAATGACTTGACCTTCGTGACGTGCAACGCAATGTCCCCCGTGAGCGATTCCGGAAATATCGACAACAACTTCATCGCCAATATTCATTAATTACCTCAGTTTCGCGCGGGAATTACTCTTACCCAAGCCTAAAGGTGTAAATTCTGCCTTTGTGCACATCGTGATTATGGGTTGTGGCCGCGTCGGCTCGACTCTCGCGAAAGATTTTCAATCTCTAGGTCATTCGGTCGCAGTCATCGATCAAGATCGCGAGGCCTTCCGCCGTCTTGGCGCTGACTTCAATGGCCTCACAGTCGCTGGAATTGGTTTTGACCGAGACACCCTTATTGAAGCTGGCATCGAGCGTGCTGATGCTTTTGCAGCTGTCTCTAATGGAGATAACTCAAATATCTTGGCCGCGCGCGTTGCTCGCGAAACATATGGAGTTAAGAGCGTTGTTGCCCGTATTTATGATCCAGGGCGGGCCGAGATTTATCAACGCCTTGGTATTCCGACTGTAGCCACAGTGCTTTGGACTACCGATCAGATTATGCGCCGGATATTGCCATCAGGAGCTAAATCTGAGTGGCAAGATCCATCCGGAAAAGTTCAGTTAGCTGAGATTCATATTCATCGTGGATGGTTTGGTTACCCCGTGGTCTCAATTCAAGAACTAACCAAAGCGCGAGTCGCATTCATCACCAGACTGGGCGAAGGTCTAATTCCTGATGAACATGTTGTCCTTCAAGAAGGCGATGTCGTGCATGTTTTAATCTCCGATAAAGATGTGACCCAAGTTGTAGCAGCTCTCTCCCAGCCGCCAGAGGAGAGAGAATGAAGATAGCAATTGCTGGGGCTGGAAATGCGGGACGGGCGATTGCTCGTGAGTTGATAGCAAATGGCCATCAAGTTCTGCTTATTGATAAGAACCCGAAGGCGCTGAAGATGGAGAGTGTTCCAAACGCCGAGTGGCTCCTTGCAGATGCATGTGAAATTGCAACTCTCGATAAAGCAAGCCTAGATCAATGCCAAGTCATGGTCGCAGCAACCGGTGATGACAAAGTTAATTTGGTTTCATCACTTCTAGCCAAGACCGAGTATGGAGTTCCCCGTGTTGTAGCACGCGTGAATCACCCAAAGAATGAATGGCTTTTCGATTCATCTTGGGGCGTTGATGTTGCAGTTTCAACTCCACGAATCATTGCAGCGCTCGTTGAAGAAGCGGTCAGCGTGGGCGATGTTGTTCGGTTATTCTCAATCAAGTCCGGTGAAGCAAATCTTGTAGAAATAACTCTTCCCGATAACTCCATATGCGTCGGTAAATCTGTCGAGGAAATCGAATTGCCGAAGGATGCATCACTCGCCGCAATAATCCGCGATGGACATGTCATCTCTCCTTCGCCCCATGATGTATTCAGCGCCGGCGATGAGTTAATTTTCGTAGCCTCAGCAGAAGCAGAGAATCAGATTAAAGGTTGTTTCATCGCTAACTAGCAGGCCTTAAATCCTCACGAAGTTTTGGCCCACTCTTAACGACTTGCCAGGTTAACCAAGCCGCCAGAATAAACATCGGAAATCCCATCACCAGTCGTGCTGTACCAAGGGCATTTACATTCCCAGAAAGGTAAAGCGGATATTGAACGACTAATCGGGCCGCAAAAAGTCCGACCCAAATCCAGGTAGCTCGGACATAAACAGCGCGACGGATTGGATCTTTGCGCCACTTTAAATTCTCGCCTAATAGCGGACCTAGAATTAGTCCGACCACGGGCCAGCGAATGATTGCGGAGAGCGCGTATGCCGCACCATAAATTGCATTTGTCCAGAGCCCGGGCAGATAAAAATCTTCTGCTTTGCCACTTCGATTTGATAACCAGGCGCAAAATGCAACCCCTATAACTCCGGAAACTGCATGCTGAATAGTGTCACGCTTAATTAGGCGAATGAGGGTTACCGCTAGGGAAAATGCGAGGGCAAAATAAGCAGAATTACGGACATCCTTTGTAAAGTTGAATGTAACCAAGAAGATAAGCGCTGGCAGACCCGAATCAATTAAACCCTTTACTCCCCCGAATGCAGAGAGAATTTTTGCCTTATCTTCTTCGTGGCTCACGACTTTCCGGTGGAGCCAAATCCACCCTCTCCTCTACTTGTACCGGGAAGCGTTTCCACTTCAATAAATTCAGCCCGAATTACCGGTTGAATTATTAATTGTGCAATCCGCTCACCACGCTTAATTTCTATCTTCTTTTCTCGATCATGATTTACAAGAATTACTTGTAGCTCGCCGCGATATCCAGAATCGATTGTCCCGGGGGCATTTACCATTCCTAAGCCCTCCTTTATCGCACGCCCAGAGCGTGGATGGACTAAGGCAACATAACCATTTTCCAGGGCAATCGCGACTCCTGTGGGAACTAGTGCGCGCTCCCCTGGGGCAAGCTCGATATCTATTCGTGAGTAAAGATCAGCACCTGCATCGCCCGGTTTTGCATAACTTGGTAGCGGAAGTTGTGGATCTAGCCTCGTGATTAATACTTTCATGGATTTATTTCAAGCTCCGGGGCAGCCGAACCAAACAAGTTAGCCCGATAATTCTCTGGTGCGTTTTCGATAAAGTGCTCTAACGGCACAGTTATGAAGATTGCTGCCGCCTCGACTGCGATTGGTCCATCGACGCCTCCAATTCTTCCCTCAGCGCGACAGTAGATTTTTCGACCTTCTTGTCCAGTGATTTCAGCCGTTATATAAAGAGTCTTTCCAACTTGGACCGGCATCAAAAATGAAGTTTCCAACTTTCCGGTCACTGCAGGAGCTCTCACGAGCCACATCAATTTTCCTAGCGCTTCATCGAAAGCACAGGATAGAAGTCCACCGTGTGCAAGACCTGGTGCGCCTTGGTGATGTTCGCCAACAGTGAATTTGGCAGTAATAGTCATTCCCTCAGATGCATAAGCAGTAATGTGAAGCCCCGTTGGGTGAGATGCTCCGCAACCAAAACAATCTTGATTATGTGAACCAAGCAAGGTGCCGGGAACGGGAGCTTGGGGATGCCGCTGTGGAACAGTTGCGCCAGCTGGTGGCTCGATGCTCAATCTGCGGGACATGGTGAGAAGATTACCCTGATATGCGCGAGGTAATTGGTTGGCCAATTCGAGTCTGGTTAGCTTTATTCACTCTTGGTTTTGCAGCAGTCCTTTCAATTGGCGTAGCTCTTAGCGATGAGATGCTCTTGATTGCTTTTTCCATTACAGCGATTGCCATTTTTATTTTGGGATATAGATCAAGGCTTGTGATAACCGCCACCCAGGAAGAATTACGTGTAGGCAGAGCTAAGATTGAAAGTAAGTACATTGATAGCGTGGAAATTCTTGATCAAGAGGCGATGAAGTTTGAACGTGGCCCGGGAATTGACCCACGGGCATTCTTAGCAATCAGATTCTGGGTAAAAAGTGGCGTAAAGTTAAAAATTAATGATTCTCGTGACCCGACTCCGTATTGGCTAATCAGTACAGATAAACCAGCAGAGTTAAAGGAAGTCCTAAAAAAAATTTAAGCGCAGTCTTTGCAGAGCGCCTTAGCGCCCTCTCCTCTTGCTAATTGTGTGTGATGGTGAACCAAGAAGCACCTTGAACACGTGAATTCGTTCTCTTGTCTTGGGACTACACGAACTGCCAATTCCTCACCAGAGAGATCAGCGCCAGGAAGTTCGACGTTCTCAGGATCTTCTTCATCAACATCAATCTGTCCAGAGGCGATTTCAGCGCGCTTCGCTTTTAGTTCTTCAATCGATTCTTCATGGAGCTCTTCATCCGTTTTTCGCGGAGTGTCGTAATCGGTTGCCATCGATCTTCACCACCTTTCAAATCTCTTGATAATGCTTGGAGCTATCAGGTCTTGCGCCTAATCACTTAGCGCCTGACCACGGGCGGATAATGCCCAAAAGCCCAGGTGCATGTCCTGCCCAACAGTCGGCGTGTCGGGATTATTCCCCGCTTATTCGCTCTCTCGTAAGGAATTAGACCTTCGCTTGGCCTCACTTCGCCGCCAATTCGAGATCTCGCCATGATTTCCAGATTTGAGTACCTCGGGAACT
The DNA here is from genome assembly GCA_010032085.1 of Actinomycetota bacterium. Classification (GTDB taxonomy): domain Bacteria; phylum Actinomycetota; class Actinomycetes; order Nanopelagicales; family Nanopelagicaceae; genus MAG-120802. The sequence continues at coordinate 1,919 of RGYL01000001.1, read as the reverse complement.
TGCAGACCCCGCCACTCAGCAGGCTTTGTGTAAACCGGATATTCAACTTCACCAATCTCATTATGAGACTCTTCCAAAAGCGAATCGGGATTTCCAATAACGCCGGGGATTAATCTTGTAATTGCCTCAATCATCACAAGAGCGGCGACCTCTCCGCCATTTAAAACGTAATTTCCAATCGATATCTCATGAAGTCTCACTCTCTGATGTCCACGGTAGAAATCTGCAACGCGCGCATCAATACCTTCATATCTTCCACAAGCGAAAATCAAGTTCTCGCGTTGGGCAAATTTATTTGCTAGCTCTTGATTAAAGGTTCTTCCTGCTGGTGTAAGAATTATGAGATCGACGATTCCATCATGGCGATTTAGCGAACTGTCAATTGCCTCGCCCCATGGCTCAGGCTTCATAACCATTCCAGCGCCCCCACCATAAGGAGTGTCATCGACTGTCTTGTGGTTATCGTGGGTGAATTCCCGTAAATCAATCGGAGCAAATTCGATGAGTTTGGAGTCGATTGCTTTTCCGATGAGCGAAAGTTTCGTGGCGGCAAAATATTCGGGGAAGATTGAGATAGCGGTTATCTTCATATCAATCCCTCCATCTCTCGCACCACGATCCGTTTTGCATTTACATCAACAATTGGTACATGTTTCTTGACGAATGGGACAAGAATTTCTTGCCCATTGCGCTCCACCACAAGAGTGTCTTGAGTTGGAAGCTGCAAGATATCGATAACTTCGCCTAACTCTTCATTCGCTTCGGTGAATACTCGACAGCCAAGCAGTAACGTCGCATGAAACTCGTTATCTTCGGCGGAAGGAGTTGGAATATCAACTTCGGCAACCAAAAGAACATTGCGTAACTCCTCAACCGAGTTTCGATCCACTCGACCTTTGAAGGAGAGAAGCAAAGTACCGTTATGGTCTCTCACAGAAGCTATTTCCAACGGCGCAAACTTTGCCGGTTCGGTCTTGAAGATACTTCCGATTTCAAAACGCTCAGCTGGATTATCCGTGCGAAGTTCAATCGTTACCTCGCCACGAATTCCGTGTGCGCGACCAATACGAGCGACAACTAGTTCCAACGAACTAGCGCTTTCGCGATGCTAACGCGCTTCGTCCGCCTCGATTAGATCGACGCGAACGCTACGGCCAGCAAGTGCCGAGATTACGGTCCGCAGCGCTTTTGCAGTGCGGCCATTTCTTCCGATCACCTTGCCGATGTCATCGGGGTGAACGCGCACTTCAAGAGTTGTGCCTCTGCGACCTTCACGTTCAGTAATAACAACCTCTTCGGGGTTATCAACAATGCCTTTGACTAAGTGCTCGAGAGCCTCATCAAACATTTTTACTCCTTAAAGTTATTGCTCTGCTGTCTCAGTGGGAGTCTCAACAGCTGGAGTTTCGGTAGCTGGAGCCTCCGCGGCTGGCGCTGGCTCTTCAGCCTGTGCAACCGGTGACTCTTCTGCAGGTGCCGTCTTGGCCGCTAACTTCTCAGCTGCACGCTTCTTCATAGTAGTAGCGCCATCCTTCGGCTCATTCATAGCTGCTTTGACGGCGGCTTCATAAGCAACGCGCTTATCAGGGCGAGCGGGAAGAGTCTTTAGAGTGCCTTCACTTCCTGCAGTTCCCTTAAATTTCTGCCAATCACCAGTGATCTTCAATAAAGCCTCTACTGCCTCAGTTGGCTTGGCGCCATTCTTCAACCAGTGTTGCGCGCGCTCGGAGTTCACTTCGATAAGTGAAGGTTCAGATGCAGGTGAATATCTACCGATCTCTTCAATCTTTAGACCATTTCTTGCCTTGCGAGAATCAGCAACAACAATACGAAAATGCGGGGTACGAATTTTTCCTAAACGCACCAATCTAATCTTTACGGCCACTCGGGCTTGCTCCTTAATTTATTCGAACGGTCCT